>NZ_QSDP01000040.1:0-52059 GCF_003463685.1 Parabacteroides sp. AM58-2XD | reverse complement strand
AGACCTCTTATAAGATCTCACGAATCATAGTCAAGAGACTTTGGTTTGCAAAATCTTCACGTAAAAAATCCAGTCGTTAAGGTTCTATTTTCATAGTTAAGACTTTTCTATCTGCAAGATTACCTTTATTCCCCAATTACACAACTTTTTTTGAAATATTTTAATGATTTATGCCACAAAACATATTTTAATAGAAATTTTGGTGCGGTTGCCCTGATCTCATATTGTTATTAAAATTTTAATCGTAACTTTGTCAAATCATAAAAATCAACATATGGAACCTGAATCTAAATACGAATCCGTCCCCCAAGGTTTTGCTTACTGTCTGAATAAACAATGCAAAAACTCTACGAAGTGCCTGCGTTATCTTGTTTCGAAACAACTTACACCGGAACGGACTGTTTTTTCGATCGTAAACCCCGATTGCACAACGCCTCAAGCAGATAGCTGTCCCTTTTTCAAAGCAGATCAAAAGGACAGGTACGCATTGGGGATCACTCAATTATTAGATGATCTGCCTCATAACAAAGCTGTTGCCATCAAACGGGCAATGAATACCCAATTCAGTAAAGGAACCCTTTACCGCATCCAGAAAAAAGAACGATTGATTACCCCTGACGAACAAAAGATCATTCGTATGATCTTTATGCGACAAGGTATCCATGCCGATCCGCTTTTCGACCGATATGTAGAGCAATACGATTGGTAAGAAATTGTATACTTTTTAGGCCTTTATTACTTATAATCCCCACTTAGATGGGTGATATTCCCCACACAAGTGGGCAGTATTCCCCATAGTAGTGGGGATAATTCCCCACAGGAAAAAAATTGTGGGGAAAAAGCTCTATAACAAACTCTCAGTAGATACTGAAATCCTGCGGTTTTATCACAAACCCGATCCGCAGCATACTCTTAAAGTGGTTATATTCCAGCAGGTTCTCACCGTAACCGTTATAATATTGAAGGAAAAAATATTGGTTCTCGTTATTGTTAAACTTATAACTTAACTCGACCTGCGTATTAAAACTCAGCCAGGTCTTACGTTTCGTCAGGATCACTCCGCAGTTAAACCGCTTATTGTCTGTCCGGAAATTGGCCGCCATCTGGAAAATACCGGTATACTTTAACAGGTCTTTATTATATTTTCCGTCGACGATCGGTATCCAGGTCTTGAATTGAGCCTCCCAGTTTTTGTTTAAAACAATGGCTGTTGCAAATGTCACCTTGTTCCAACTGCGCGAAGCCGTACTGTCTTTTCCGTTCGATTCATGTTCGAGCATCAGATAGCCTTTTCCGATGAATTTATTATGATGGATAATCAGATGCCCCAGTCCGATTCCCGGATTGAAGTTCAGGTCGCGCATGGGCAGAGATTTCTGGAAAACATTCCAAAAGGCTTTCTGGGTGTACTGGATAAAAAGATAAGTGTCGAAAGGCAGCTTACTTTTCGTCAGGCGCTGGGCAATACTCAACTGGAACTTCACATCCGAATTGGCAGCGGTCGGTTTATGCCCGATCGTCGTCCCACCGATGAAATAATTATCTTTGAACAAAGTGAAATAAGGCGCTTTGTCCAATACCGCACGCACACTGTCCGCGTTATATTCCAACTTCGGATCCTGCACCAGAACCTGGGCAGATACTGAAACAAAACAGGAAATGAATAAAACGTATAAAAATACTGCTGTCCTTTTCATAAAATCACGAATATATAAACCTTATAAAAATAGAACAAAGGTAATATCCATCAAGGTTTAACAATTCTCCCCGATTTCATGAATTATGGTCAATTCAGTTACCTCTTCTTTATTAATAACCAAATCTTAACTGGTATGTTCATTTTTTATATCTTTGCCCGCATGGAAAAAGTATATCAATATTACAGGGATACAATAGCTGCTTACACACGCCGCTCGGACGGTCTGAGAAAAAAAATGCATTTGATAGGAACAATACGCCTGCTGCTGGTTGCCGGACTTATTGCTGCGATATGGTTTCTGAAAGCCGAAAACTGGATGGTGCTGGGCGGGGCAATCCTCTTATTCATCATTCCTTTCATCGGGTTAATGGTTTATCATACATTTTTATCATCGCAAAAGTCGTATGCCGATGCACTATCCGCCCTATGCAACAACGAACTGAAAGGGCTGGATTACGATTTCAGCGCTTTCGACGGGGCACCGGAGAAAAGTTCTGCCGACCATTCATTCAGCCTGGACCTGGATCTTTTCGGAAACCGCTCCATCTTCCAGTCCATCAACCGGACAGTCACTTCGATGGGAAAAGAAAGGCTTGCCGACTGGTTTATCAATCCGCTTACCGATAAAGAAAAGATACTCAAACGACAGGAAGCGATCCGTGAACTGAGCGAAATGACGCAATTAAGGCAACACTTCTATGTAACCGGCGTATTAAGTCCGGGAAATAAAGGAGATGTGAATACCCTAAGCACATTAACAGATCATAAACCAGCCTTCATTAACAGCCTGCTCTGGAAAATACTGATATGGCTCATTCCTGCCATATGGGTGATACTGATCGCCGGAGCATCAAGCGGAATAATCAGTTTCACCGGCATAAGCATATTCTTCGCCATCTCGTTCCTGATTTCCTACATACGGGGAAAACAAATCACAGAACTTCATAACTCAGTGAACAAGATGGAGAAAATCCTGTATACTTATTCTTCACTGATCAAAAGCATAGAAGGCGACCTTTTCAAGTCAACCGAACTGGCAGCGATCAGCAACCAGTTTAACGGGACAGACGGAACAGCCTCAAAGGCACTGAAAAAGTTATCCCGCAGCATCGGTGCGCTAGACCAGCGGGGCAGTATGATGGGATTCATTATGAACATATTTATTCTCCGCGACACCCGGACAGCCATCCGCCTGGAACGTTGGATACAGATACACGCCGAGGATATTCCCCGATGGTTCGATGCCCTTGCCGAGTTTGATGCCTACAGTTCGTTGGGAGGATTTGCATTCAATCATACCGGCTATATCTATCCGGAAATAGCCGACTCTTATTTCAAGATGAGTGGTAAAGCACTAGGACATCCCCTACTCCGCCGTGATGCTTGCGTACGGAATGATATTTCGATAGAGAAAAGTCCGTGGTTCCTGATTATCACCGGGGCAAATATGGCAGGGAAAAGCACCTACCTCCGCACAGTCGGAGTCAACTATTTGTTGGCCTGTATCGGTGCTCCGGTCTATGCTGACTCCCTGACTGTCTATCCGGCAAAGATGGTGACTAGCCTGCGTACTTCCGATTCGCTGGTCAGCAATGAATCTTATTTCTTCGCAGAATTGAAACGGCTGAAAATGATTATCGACCGTCTGCAACAGGGAGAAAAACTATTTATCATACTGGATGAAATCCTGAAAGGAACTAACTCGATCGACAAGCAAAAAGGTTCGATCGCCCTGATGAAACAGTTGGTAGCTTACCAGACTTGCGGCATCATCGCCACACACGACCTGGCACTGGGCGAACTGGAAAACGAATTTCCCAACCAGATAAAGAACTACCGCTTTGAAGCCGATATTACAAATGAAGAACTAACCTTCTCCTATCTGCTTCGTGAAGGGGTAGCACAAAATATGAATGCATGTTTCCTGATGAAGAAGATGGGGATAACGGTTTAAATACTTATATTTGCACGTAAATTAATAGAAAGGAGTCACTTATGACAACAATAGAACTTGAAGCCAGCAAAGCGGAATTGGTTCGTGAGATATTAAATATCGAAAATAGTGAAACCATCGGAAAACTTCGCAAATATCTAAGTAAGCTCCGGAGTAACAAAGAAGAGGCAAGTCCTTGTGAATATACCCTCGAAGAGGTTCGTCAGCGATTGGCTATCACTGGTAAGGATGCTATTGCCGGAATAGGTATCAGCGGTGAAGAGATGGAACAGCGAATGAAAGATATTATATAATAGTATGGAAATTATATGGCATCCGTTTGCATCAAACGATTTTGATCAGATTATATACTATTACCGGGATACTTTTGGAGTTAAAACAGCTCAAAAAGTCCGCGACACACTTCATCATGACATATATCATTTACTCTGTTTACATCCTTTTCTGGGATTCTGTGAAACCTGTCTGAATGACGTAGATCAACTCTCTTACCGTTCACTAGTCTCGGGTCACATTAAAATAATTTATACCGTTCACGATAAATATATTTATATCCACATGCTTTGGGATTGCCGACGTAATCCCAAACAACTTCAAAGCGAAATAAAAGAACGTAAATAAAACTTATCAAATGGAGTTGTATCAAAATCGGTTTTAATACAACTCCATTTATTATCATTTTCCCGTTTTATACTTCGCCTTAATCTCCGGCAACGCCCGCTGTATCTCTGCGATACGAGTGGCATCACTTGGGTGAGTGCTCATAAACTCCGGAGTCGAGCCGCTTTTTCCGGCAGACATCTTTTGCCAGAAATTTACCGCGACATCGGGATTATATCCAGCCATCGTCATAAATACCAATCCCATATAATCCGCTTCCGATTCATGTTTGCGAGAGAAAGGAAGCATGACACCATACTGCGCCCCCACGCCATAAACCGTATTGGCAACCGTCTGGACTGCCGCACTCTTATTACTTACAGCCTGCCCCAAGATGGCGGCTCCGTATTGCGCCATCAGTTGCTGGCTCATCCGTTCGTTACTATGTTTTGCCACCGCATGCGCCACTTCGTGACCAACCACTACGGCCAGTTCGTCATCCGACGATACCAGCGACATCAAACCTTCGTAAACCACAATCTTTCCGCCCGGCATACAAAAAGCATTTATCTGGTTATCTTTCACCAGATTGAACTCCCACTGGAAATTCTTAATCTCACTTTCCATTCCGTTCGCTTTCAGATAGGCCTCCGTTGCTGCGGCAATCTTCTTACCCACACGGGTCACCATCGCACTCTCATTCTTATCCGACGACTTTGTGGCTGATTTCATATAATCGCTGTATTGCGTTAAGCTGGAGGACAATACCTCCTGGTCGGAAACCAGCAACACCTGCTTTCTCCCTGTCAAAGGCACACTCCCGCACGCACTCAGCATCAGAAGCATCGCCATCAATAAACCTGTAATCTTTTTCATCTCTCTCATTTAGTTTTTACGAATACAAAATTATCATTTCTTTATAAGAATAGAACAATTCCAAAGGTATTTTTGCTCAACAGATATATAACAATACTATCCTTTCAGTATATATCCTTTCTTTGTGAGAGAAACAATACCAACAGACAAATCCCTCTTCAGAGCTCTCCTCAGATAAGTGATTTGTACATTCAGGGCAAGAGAATTGGCATATGAATTATTCCCCCATATGACATCCAGAATGACATTACGGTCTACCGCCTTGTTCAGGTTACGTACCAGGATACGAAGAATATCCGCCTGCCGGGAGGTAATCAGCGTTTTACTGTTACCTGTACGTATTTCATTTGTTGCATAGTTGAAAAACGTATCTCCGAAAGAGTATAGTTCTTCTGCTGTTTCCACTGATAGATTTTGTTCAAAACGTTCCCTGATACGTGCCAACAGTTCTTCCGGATAAAAGGGTTTAGCCAGATAATCATTTCCCTTCACACTAAATCCTTTCAAACGATCGTTCTTATCCGAACGGTCGGACAAGAAAAAGATCAAGACATTATGATCCTGTTCCCTTATCTTTTCAGCTACTTCAAAACCATTCTTTCCCGGCATGTTGATATCTAATAAAACCAAATCCGGTTTAACCGCCGGAAACTGTTCCAAGGCCATCGTTCCATTTCCTGTATAGGTTACTTCATAACCTTCTTTTTCCAGAAATCTCTTTAAAAGAATAGAGTATTTCAGATCATCATCCGCCAGTAAAATTCTCAGAGGTGTTGCCATATATTATGTATATAAAACGTTTTGTATTCTTATTGAGGTAATGTCACAATAACTTTCGTACCCTCCCCTATTTTGCTTTGAAGAGAAACTTTTCCATGATGTGCTTCCACGATCTGTCTTACATAACTCAAACCAAGTCCAAGGCCCGGTATCTGTTTGCCTGATAAACGGGGGGAACGGTAAAATTTCTCAAAAACCTTCCGCTGCTCGGCCGGAGAAATACCGAAACCATCATCCTCCACCGACAATTCAACACTTTTACCTATTCTCATAGCAACAATACGTATATGGACCTCTGGACCGGAATACTTGATTGCATTCTCTACCAAATTACATAACATATTTGCCATATGCACCGGATCTGCTGTAATAAGGGGCAACCCGGGAGCATATGCCGTGGAAAAAGAGACCTGTTTATCCGGCGGAACCGGTATGAGACGTAACACATTCTCCACCAACTCCTGCAAATTAAATGAAGAAATAGTAAACGGAGTCATGCCACCATCAGCGCACACCATATCTTTCAGTTTACCCAGATAAGCAGAAAGATTATCCAATTCGAATATAGCATCATGGGTAACTTCCCGGCAAGTCTTTTCATCTGTATGCATTTCCGGATCATTTAAAAAGGAGATACACATTTTCAGGGCTTGTACCGGACGTCTAAGTTCATGTATCATGGCATGGACAAAATCTTCCCGCATCATTCCGATCTTTTTCTGTTTTAGATCGTAGCTATCTGGAACCACAGACAGGAAATAAGCAACAAAATCAAAAGCAGGCTTACCCCTAACTGACCGGCCATCCGGACAAGTAACGGATGAAAAGAAAGCGATACGTTCATCAGGATGCCTCGCGCTTCAAATGGAGAGTACATATATTTAATAAGAAGGGAAGACGGAAGAAAAGTATCGTCCGACAGTCGCCAGGAAGAGGCGGTATCCAGCGTATCGCCAACTTCCAGGGGCGAACAATTTATTGTATATTCCGGCAACCGGACTTTCAGTAAGCTGTCCAGACGTTCGCCGGAAAAAGGGACAAAATGATCCACTACCGAGCGGTCCACTCCCATCAGCAGGCTGTCTTCCGGCATGGACGCATTAAATTTCAAATTGAACTGGTCTATCCGACCGGAATCTTTTAAACTCAATTTAAACCCCGTAGAAGTATGGGACAACCGCTCATCCACCAACGAAGCGCTATGTTCCACATTCCGGTTCAAGACATAGGTCACTTTTGTATCCAGGGCTTCTTGCTTGCGCATACGGAACTCTTCTTCCTCTACTTCTTTTATTTTTCCAACCAGTTCCTTTGCATATCGTTGCATTTCATATTGAAGCTGGTTATACAGCCAATATCCCTGCATCCCAATCGCAGACAATGCAGCAAATAAGGAGAATATATAGATAAGTCGTATGCGTTTTTCCATCCTCTTTTTCCGACAAAGTTAACAAGGAGGACGAGTGGACAAAGAGTAAACAATCTATTTTTTCCCGAAATAATAAAACAGTAATATTTTCCCTTCGTAATACTTCAGTAATAAATTTCTTCCTATCATACTCTTTCAAGCCTGTAATTTTGCCTCAAACCATTTAAAAGAAAATAAAGATGAAACAGTCACTATTAACAATTGCATTCATCTGTTCTACGCTTTCCGTAGCGGCACAGGTCAATATCCGGGTATATGATATCAATGATGTACTGAAGTCAAAACCCATAGACCAGCTTTTATTTACCGTCCAATATCAGACAGCTTTCGTCAGTGATACTTTGTCACCGGATAAACGGACGGAAGAAACCATGATGCTAAAGGTCGGCTCCCAGAGCTCGGTATACTACAGTTACGCTCGCTTCCGTACGGATTCGTTAATTGAAGCCGACAAAGCAGCGGGAGCTTCACAGGAAATTATCTCCGAACATCTGAAACAGAGTAACGGCTATGTCAATGACCAGATCTATAAGAATTATCCGAAGGGAAAAACTACGACGCTCGACCAGCTGGCGGCAAGCCGTTTCCGGTGTGAGGAACCGGTCGAAAGACCGGAATGGACTTTATACCCCGATACTGCAACCGTTCTTTCCTATACTTGCCGGAAAGCCACCTGTCATTTCCGCGGAAGGGAATACGAAGTCTGGTATACCCCGGAAATCCCCAGAAGTGATGGTCCTTGGAAATTACAAGGGTTACCCGGTTTAATACTCAAAGCCTCGGACAGCCAGGGACATTATACGTTCATCTGCTCAGGCATAGAGAAAAGTCGTAAAGAGGAAATGATACAGTTCACCGGATCGGAATATGAACCTGTTTCACCGAAAGATTTGCAGAAGGCACATAAACGTTATGCGTCAGATCCGATCGGTTATGTCACGGAGACCTCTCCCGGAGTGAAGGTGACTATCAAAGGAGAAGACGGCCGCCCGTTCCGTCCGAAGAATATGCCATATAATCCGATCGAAAGATGAGACCACTGATTATAGCATCTCTTTTGTGCCTTCTTACTTTTCACCTGCGGTCGCAAATACAGATAGAGGGACTCGTTACGGATGCTGAAAATAATAAGCCTGTCGATGCCGCCACCGTTCAATTACAGAAAAAAGGGAGCGGGATACCTGTTAATTATACGCTGACTGATGCGGAAGGACATTTCATCTTTCCGGCTATACAGGTCAATGATTCAATGGTTGTCCGTGTTTCCCTCTTGGGATATGGCACGATGGTACTTCCTGTAGTGCCCGGTGAGAAATTGCATTTCCAGCTCTCCCTCCGGCCGTTCAGCCTGAAGGAGGTCGAAATACGTCCCGGAAGGATCTATGGGAGACAAGACACGATCAATTATGATGTGTCCCGTTTTATCTCCCCTAAAGATGAATCGGTAAAGGATATATTGAAACGACTTCCGGGTATCCAGGTGAATGATGCCGGAAAAATATCGTATAACGGAAAAGATATAAGCCGTTTCTATGTGGAAGGGATGGACCTGTCCGACGGGAGATACGGGCAGATCAGCAACAACCTCCAAGCTAATGCCGTTGAAACGGTACAAGTATTGGAGAATCATCAACCGATACGTGTACTCAGTAAAAAAATATCGACGGAAGATATAGCCCTCAACCTAAAGCTGAAACCACAATTCCGGAACCGTTGGCTCATCAATCTGGAAGGAGGAACAGGAGGCCCCCCCATCCTCTGGTCAGGCAACCTGAATGCAATGCAGTTAAGCCGTAAAAGCCAGTCGGTCTATCTCTATAAAGGAAATAATACCGGCAACGACGTAACAGACGAACAAAGATTTTTCCGGACGGAAGAGGAGGGGAAAAAGTACGGGCCGCTCCTCCCCACGTTCCTCAAACAACCCTCACTGAGCGCACCTTTGAAGAAAGAAAGGCTGCTGTTCAACCTGGTACATACATTATCTGCCAACCGCCTGTATAAGCTGAATGAAACAGCGCAACTCCGGATAAATGCCAATTATGTACATGACTTACGAAGCCAGCAACGAGGAAGTATCACTCATTATTACCAGGAGGCCGATACACTCACCCTGAAAGAAGAAAGCAATACTCAAATCAGAAATGACCGTACAGAACTCGCAGCAAGTTTTGAAAATAACACGGAAGATCTTTTCCTTACGAATCATTTCAACCTGACGGGAAATTGGGAAAACAGCCTGTCGCATATCCAAACCGGTCAGAATGTCACCCAACGGATACAAACACCGGACTTCGGGGTACGCAACTACCTGCAAGGTCTTTGGACACGCGGTAAAAATACGATTGAAGCCCGTTCACTCGTCCGCTACCACAACTTGCCGGCACGAATCGGGATAAATGATTATTCGGATAAAATGAATCTGCACCAGTTATACATCGATCATTCATTGTCGTTGTTACGCAAAAAAGGGGTGCTCACCCAACGGTATGCAGCCGGTGTTTCCGGAGATATAAATAACCTGCATAACGGTTTCGCCTTATATGCTATTCCGGAATACCAATGGAATCTGCCGAAATGGAGTATTTCGTTCAACCTTCCGTTCCGGTGGACAGCTTTTCCCGGAACGGAAATCTCGCATCCGGCGCTTAATCCTTATTTATCCATCCTTTATAAGTTAAATTACGCCTGGCGTTTTTCTGCCCGTGCAGGATATAAAGAATCATACGGAGATATCACCAATCTATACACTTCTCCTTATCGTACAAGTTTCCGGAACCGGATCGTGAGTAACGGAATACTACCGGTAGAGCGAAAACAATCATACGCTCTGTATGGAGAATATAAAAGTACGGTACATGAATTCTTCCTCACACTTTACCTGAACTATATCAATAACCGATCAAACCGTATTTTTGAACGACGGGTAGAGGGAGAAAAAGTATCACTCCTATCTCTCCCAGAAAAAAATGATTCATATAACTGGTCTGTCAACGGAACCCTGTCGAAAGGCTTTTACGATCGGGGGATAAAATTTGCCCTTTCCTATCTCATTGGGCGCAATAAAGCGAAGCAACTCAGTGACGGGAAGCGATTACCTTTCCGTTCCGATTATATGCAATATGAACCTAAAATAAGCTGGACACCGTCACGATTACTGGAAATAAATTACCAATCGACTATTTATTACGGAGGATCACGTATCGGGAGCGAAACCCACCTCAACCCATTATTAAACGTAGTTCAGAAGTTCGGAATCATCTATAGCTTGGCAGCCGTGGATATTCAGCTCACCCTCGATCATTATCATAACGATATCAGCCGGGATAAATCGGCAGATGCATTCTTCGCCCATATTTTCCTCCGCTGGAAAACCGGTAAATGGCAATTGACTGCCGATGCCACCAATTTATTTAATAAAAAAGAATACCGGTATACACAATATTCTACCACAGAAAGTTACACCTCATGGCTAACCCTCCGCCCCAGGGAATTTCTGGTAAAGGTCAGATACAAATTTTAAACACAAACAAACATGAAGGACGGATTATAATAATTATGCAAAAAAAACGTCCTCACATGTATATTTATTCAATTATTCGCTTTATATTTGCAATCGTTTTGCATAAATATACAAACATGAGTACAAAAAAGGAACGATTGGATGCTATTTGCCGTATCATACAAACAAAGGCGATATGTAACCAGGAAGAGCTGCTGAAAGAATTGGAAGCCAGCGGATTTCAGGTGACACAAGCTACTTTGTCGCGCGACATTAAGCAACTGAAAGTAGCCAAAGTACATGATGCGAACGGCGATTATGTATATTGTCTGCCCGATTATTCAGCTTTGATACAGCCGAACAAGGTGCAGACAGAACATCATCCGAACATCGAATTTTCCGGAAACCTGGCAGTAGTCAAGACACGTCCGGGATATGCGATGGGTATTGCATCCGACATCGACACCCATGCCCCGCATGAGATACTGGGTACGATTGCCGGAGACGACACCATCCTGATCATCCCCCGTGAAGGGATCAGCAGGGACCGGATAGTAAAAGCATTATCACATTTTATATAAGGGCGATTAAGGGAGACAACGGTTCTTCCGTTTATAAACAAAAGAAGACAAAGAACAATCGGAAAAATGAAACAAGAAACAGAAATCGATGTAATGATTGCTGACGCCTCTCACGAAATATACGTAGACAAGATATTGACTACCATTGAAGAGGCGGCCAAAGTGCGTGGAACAGGTATCGCTAAGCGCACGCATGAATATGTGGCCCAGAAAATGATTGAAGGGAAAGCGGTCATTGCGCTGGCCGGGGATCAGTTTGCAGGTTTCAGCTATATAGAATCGTGGGGTAACAAGCAATATGTGACGACCTCCGGTTTAATTGTTCATCCGGATTTCCGTGGTTTGGGTATTGCCAAACGGATCAAGGATATGACGTTTCAACTGGCCCGCATGCGTTGGCCGAAGGCTAAGATATTCAGTCTTACGTCCGGCGCGGCAGTAATGAAAATGAATACGGAACTGGGATACGTGCCGGTTACCTTTTCCGACCTGACGGACGACGAATCGTTCTGGCGCGGTTGTAACGGTTGTATAAACCATGATATTCTGGAACGCACGAACCGGAAATATTGCATCTGTACGGCGATGTTGTTCGACCCTGCCGACCCGCACCGTGCCAAACGGGAAGCAGACGAAAGAGAAAAAAATAATAATAAATAATAAAGGAGACCTTGTAAGGGCGTTTCGCGAACGCCCTTACGGAACCCACAAAAAAAAGACAGACAATGAAAAAGAAAGTAGTAGTTGCATTCAGCGGAGGTTTGGATACCTCATTTACCGTTATGTACCTTGCCAAAGAAAAAGGATACGAAGTATATGCAGCTTGCGCTAATACAGGCGGATTCAGCGAAGAGCAACTGAAACAGAACGAAGAAAACGCCTACAAACTGGGCGCAACCAAATATGTAACTATCGACGTTACAAAGGAATACTACGAAAAGAGTTTGAAGTATATGGTATTCGGTAACGTTTTGCGTAACGGAACCTACCCTATCTCAGTAAGCTCCGAACGTATCTTCCAGGCTTTGGCCATCGCACGTTATGCCAATGAGATCGGTGCAGACGCTATCGCCCACGGTTCGACCGGTGCCGGTAACGACCAGATCCGTTTCGACATGACATTCCTGGTGCTGGCTCCGAACGTAGAAATCATCACATTGACACGTGACATGGCGCTGACCCGCGACTACGAAATCAATTACCTGAAAGAACATGGTTTCGTTGCCGACTTCACCAAACTGAAATACTCTTATAATGTAGGTTTGTGGGGAACTTCCATCTGCGGCGGTGAAATTCTGGATTCTGCCCAGGGATTACCCGAAAGCGCTTACCTGAAACAGGTAGAAAAGACCGGTAGCGAAGAACTGCGTATCGAATTTAAAAAGGGTGAGATCCATGCTGTCAACGGTGAAGTCTTCGAAGACAAGATCGCTGCTATCCAGAAGGTGGAAGAGATCGGTGCAGCTTACGGTATCGGCCGCGATATGCACGTCGGCGACACAATCATCGGTATTAAGGGCCGTGTAGGATTCGAAGCTGCCGCTCCCATGCTGATCATCGGTGCACACCGTTTCCTTGAAAAATATACATTAAGCAAATGGCAGCAGTACTGGAAAGACCAGGTAGCCAACTGGTACGGCATGTTCCTGCACGAAAGCCAGTATCTGGAACCGGTTATGCGCGACATCGAAGCCATGTTGCAGGAATCACAGCGTAACGTAAACGGTACGGCTATCCTCGAACTGCGTCCGCTGTCTTTCTCTACCGTAGGCGTCGAGTCGGAAGATGACCTGGTGAAGACTAAATTCGGTGAATACGGTGAAATGCAGAAAGGCTGGACAGCAGAAGATGCCAAAGGCTTTATTAAAGTAACTTCTACACCGCTGCGTGTTTATTATAACAACCATAAGGACGAAGAAATATGATTAAGATCGGAATTATAGGTGGTGCGGGATATACGGCAGGCGAATTGATTCGTCTGCTGCTTAATCACCCGGACGCCGAGATTACATTTGTGAATAGTACCAGCAACGCCGGCAACCTGATCACTGACGTTCACTGCGGCCTGTTCGGAGAAACCGATATGCGTTTCACCGACCAACTCCCGCTAGACAGCATCGACCTTCTGTTCTTCTGTACCGCTCATGGCGATACAAAGAAATTCATGGAAAGCCATACTGTTCCCGACAACGTGAAGATTATCGACCTCAGCATGGATTACCGTATCGAAAGCGATGAACACGATTTCGTTTACGGCCTGCCCGAACTGAACCGACGACGTATCTGCAAGTCCCGACACATTGCAAACCCCGGTTGTTTTGCCACTTGTATCCAGTTAGCCGTTTTGCCGCTGGCCAAGCATCTGATGTTAAACTCGGAGTTGCATGTGAATGCGATCACCGGTTCCACGGGAGCTGGCGTAAAGCCTTCGTCAACATCCCATTTCAGCTGGCGAAACGATAACATTTCGATCTATAAACCATTCACGCACCAGCATTTGGCCGAGATAGGCCAGAGCCTGCGTCAGTTACAGAATAGTTTCGAAAGCAATATCAACTTTATTCCGGTGCGGGGTAATTTCTCCCGTGGTATTTTTGCAACGACTTACATCGACTGCAAGGTGGGGCTGGATGAAATCCGCCGTATTTACGAAGAGTATTACGATGATCATTCATTCACGTTCATTACCGATAAGAACCCGGACCTGAAACAGGTAGTCAACACCAACAAGTGCCTCCTGTATCTTCAGAAATACGACAACAAACTGCTGATCATTTCCATGATCGACAACTTGTTGAAAGGCGCCAGCGGACAAGCGGTGCATAATATGAACCTGCTGTTCGGTTTGGAAGAGACTGTAGGATTACATCTCAAACCGTCAGCGTTTTAAATAAGAAATTATGAAATTATTCGACGTATATCCTTTATTTAATATAGAGATTGTAAAAGGCAAAGGATGCCATGTATGGGATACGGAAGGTACTGAATACCTCGACCTGTACGGCGGACATGCCGTTATCTCCGTCGGTCACAGCCACCCTACTTATGTAGCTGCTATCACCGACCAGGTAAACAAACTGGGATTCTATTCCAACTCGGTCATCAACAGCCTGCAACAAAAACTGGCTGACAAGCTCGGTAAAGCATCCGGTTATGATGACTACTCACTGTTTCTGATCAACTCAGGTGCCGAAGCAAATGAAAATGCGCTGAAACTGGCTTCTTTCCATAATGGCAAGAAACGGGTGATCGCTTTCAAGCATGCTTTCCACGGACGTACTTCGGCTGCGGTTCGCGTAACGGACAACCCGAAAATCATTGCCCCGGTGAATGAAGACCTGGCAGTGACCTATCTGCCGCTGAACGATTCGGCAGCCGTTGAAACTGAATTGCAGAAAGGAGATGTATCTTCCGTAATCATCGAAGGTATCCAGGGTGTCGGCGGTATCCAGCTTCCGACAGACGACTTTATGAAGGAACTGCGTGCCCTGTGTACAAAATATGAGGCTTGCCTGATTCTGGACGAAATCCAATCCGGTTACGGACGTAGCGGTAAATTCTTCGCCCACCAGTATGCCGGTATCAAACCGGACCTGATCACAGTGGCTAAAGGCATCGGCAACGGTTTCCCGATGAGCGGCTTATTGATCAGCCCGATGTTCAAACCCGTTTACGGTATGTTGGGAACCACTTTCGGTGGTAACCATCTGGCTTGTGCGGCTGCTATCGCCGTTCTGGAAATCATGGAAAATGAAAAGCTGATCGACAATGCTGCACAGGTTGGTAACTTCCTGATTGAAGAGTTACACAAACTGCCGGGGATCAAAGAGATCAGAGGACGCGGCCTGATGATCGGTATCGAGTTTGAAGAGTCTATCAAAGAAGTGCGCAGCAACTGCTCTTCGAAGAAAGGTATTCACCGGAGTGGCCGGCACCAATACGATCCGTCTGCTTCCGCCGCTTTGCCTGACAATGGACGAAGCGAAAGAATTCCTTACCCGTTTCAAAAAAGTACTCAATGCTTAATTAGTTCTTTATTATAAAGAAGGCCGCCAACGGAATTTCCGAAGGCGGCCTCTTGCTTTATTTTATCTCCTGTACGGTTGCGGTATCAGTAACGCTTCGGTTCCCTTAACGGCAACGCCTCGGTTCCTAGTATCGAGACAGTACTGTTGCTACATCGGGAACCTCCCCTTTCGCGGTATCGGGAACCTCTTTTGAAGCCGCAATGATAATAATAAAGAGTTTCCCCTTTGTTATCTCAAAGAACTTTACGTTATTTGTATGTTCAGAAACAAATACAATAAATACAAATGAAACTAAATAAGCTGATTGTTGCCGCTGCTATTACTATTTTTTGCAGTAATCTGTGTACCGCACAAAAATCATTGGATTTAGAAGATGTACTGAGTGGAAAACTTATCCGGACAAAAGGCGTTGGTGCCATGAACTGGATGAAAGACGGGGAGCGCTACAGCCGCCTCGAAC
Source organism: Parabacteroides sp. AM58-2XD (assembly GCF_003463685.1). NCBI lineage: Bacteria > Pseudomonadati > Bacteroidota > Bacteroidia > Bacteroidales > Tannerellaceae > Parabacteroides > Parabacteroides sp. AM58-2XD. Next base: position 36,150 of record NZ_QSDP01000040.1, on the reverse strand, counting down.
CAAACAAGGAAGAAGGAGGAATGGATGTCGTAGCCTACCGCGCCAAAGACAATGCCCGCGAAGTAATTATTCCCTCTGCTATGTTCACAGATAAATCGACCGGAAAGAAAATTGCCATGGGAAGAATATCGTGGAGTGATGACAATGATAAAGTTCTGATCTACAACAATACGCAACGTGTATGGCGCTACGATACCCGTGGTGATTACTGGGTACTTTCTTTACATGACGGCAACCTGCGCCAACTGGGAAAAGGACTACCCGAATCGTCCATGATGTTCGCCAAATTCTCACCCGACGGAACAAGGGTGGCTTACGTTTCCAACAATAATATATATGTAGAAGACATAAACTCCGGCAAAATCACCCAACTGACCAGCGACGGAAGCAAGACCATCGTAAACGGTACATTCGACTGGGTATATGAAGAGGAATTCAGTTGCCGCGACGGTTTCCGCTGGAGCCCGGACGGCAAATACATCGCTTACTGGCAAAGCGATACGGAAGGAACCGGCGTATTCGATATCATCAACAACGTCGATTCTATCTATCCCACTATCCTTCATTTCCCCTATCCGAAAGCAGGAACTGCCAACTCGGCCGTAAAAGTCGGATACATCCCGGCAGCAGGAGGAACAACGACCTGGATCGACATTCCCGGAGATCCCCGCAACAACTATATCCCGCGCATGGACTTCATCCCCGAAAGCAATGAGCTGTTCATCCAACAGTTGAACCGGGAACAAAATACCAACAAAGTATGGATCGCCCAAATCGGCAGCGCAACCCCTAAGAACATTTTTACGGATAAAGATGCGGCATGGCTGGACACGAACGATAATATCCTGTGGCTGAAAAACAACCAGTATTTCACCTGGGAAAGCGAACGGAGCGGATGGCGCCACCTGTACCGTGTGAGCCGCGACGGAAAAGAAATCGTCCCCGTTACCAAAGGTGACTTCGACTATATCCAGCCCGTCGGGACCGACCTGCAAAAGGGGCTGGTCTATTTTATCGCTTCACCGGAAAACTATACGCAACGTTACCTGTACAGCGCCAACCTGTTCGGCAAAGGCGAAGTGAAACGGCTAAGTCCGGAAAACCAGCCGGGACAGCACCGCTACAACATGTCTCCGACCGGAAAATGGGCCGTACATACCTACAGCAACTCGGTAACCCCTCCGGTGATCGACATGGTTTCATTCCCGAAAAATCAATCCGTACGCATCCTCGAAGATAATGCAGAGGCCAAGAAACAATACGATGCTCTGGGACTGAACCCGAAAGAGTTTGTCAAAGCCAAATCGGGCGACCTGCTACTGGACGTCTGCATGATTAAACCTGTCAATTTCGACCCTTCAAAGAAATATCCGGTCATCATCGAAGTCTACGGCGAACCAGCCGGCTCGACCGTACAGGACTCATGGGGAGGCGGTGACCTGTGGAATCAATATCTGGTGAACCAGGGATATATCTATGTCAGCATCGAAAACCGGGGCGCCAATGCTCCACGCGGTCGGGAATGGCGCAAGTGCATCTATGGCGAAGTCGGCACATTTGCATCAGAAGACCAGGCACGGGGCATACAGGACCTGGCACGCCAGTATCCGTTCATCGACTTGTCACGCATCGGCATCAACGGATGGAGCGGTGGTGGCAGCCAGACATTGAACTGCATGTTCCGCTATCCGGAAATATTCCATACGGGCATTGCGATCGCCGCCGTTGCTGACCAGCGTTTATACGATACCGTTTATCAGGAACGCTATATGAACACACCACAGAATAACCCGGAAGGTTACCGCAAAGGTTCCCCTATCTCCTACGCCGAAGGCTTGCAGGGCAACCTGTTGCTGATACACGGAACGGGGGACGATAACGTGCACTACCAAAGCTGCGAAATGCTGGTGGACGAACTGGTCAAACACGGCAAAATATTCAGCCAGATCAGCTATCCGATGCGTAGCCACGGTATCTACGAACGCGAAGGGACAAGCCTGCATCTACGGAAAAGCATGGCTAAATACTGGCTGGACCATCTACCGGCAGGAGGCAAATAAAACAATTACTAAAAGGGTAAAAACACAATGAAACAGTTGATTTTGTGCATTGCCGCCATATCGGCAATATTCCTTATGCCTTCCCGGGCTACGTCCCAGATCAGGGAAAAGGCGGAAGGATTACTGAATGCCGTTATTACAGAAAATAAAACAAATGACATTCCTGCTGATTCATCGGCAGCGATTGAAGATAAACTCCGCCTGGATTCCATCAGGATGCAGGAGTTGGAACTTCAGTTGCAGGAGATGAAGTTGAACGAAATCGTACTCCGGACCGAGTTGAGTGACGCGCTGAACAAGCATATCACCACCGACTCGCTGAAAAAAGAAGAACAGCGCCGCAGCATCGACTCGCTACGGACGCTGACTCCCGGTGTCCATCTGATCATCGACAATGATACCCTCCTCACTTTCTATGCCAAACGAGGAGGTGTCTCGGCCTATGACCGGGCAGAAAATGCCGTCAACATGATCCAGAAAATAGGTAAAGACCTGAGTCTGAAAACAGATTCAGTATACCTGTTTAACAGTGAATACCAGACAGATATTATGTACGGGGAAAAAGTGATACTCAGTGTGACGGATCAAGACGCCCTTTGGCTGAATACGGAAAGGGAAATACTTGCCAAAGAGTATCAGTCAGTTGTCAATAATAAGATCCTGGAGTTAAAAAAGGAACACAGTATACTTCAGATTGCCAAACGGGTTGCCTTGTTCATCTTGGTACTGGTCGTCCAATATTTCCTGTTCAAACTGACCAACTATCTGTTCAGGAAACTCCGCCGCCGGATTATCTGGCTGAAACAAAACAAGCTCAAATCCATTTCCATACGGGATTATGAGTTTCTGAATACCCACCGGCAAGGCAGGATACTCATCTTTCTGAATAATATCCTGCGTTATATTGTCCTGCTGATACAGCTTATGTTCAGTGTACCGATGTTGTTCGCCATATTCCCACAGACGGAACACCTGGCAATGAGACTGTTCACTTATATCATAGAACCGATCAAGATGGTCCTTAAATCGGTTATTGAATATATCCCCAACCTGTTCATTATCATTGTCATTTATTACTGCGTAAAATACATCATCAAGGGTATTCAGTATATAGCCAATGAGATTGAAAGCGAAAAACTCAAGATCACCGGCTTCTATCCGGACTGGGCGCAACCATCTTTCAATATCATACGTTTCCTGTTGTACGCGTTTATGATCGCGATGATCTACCCTTATCTGCCCGGCTCCGACTCCGGTGTGTTCCAGGGATATCCGTCTTCGTCGGGCTGATCGTTTCTTTAGGATCGAGCACGGTCATCGGAAATATCATAGCAGGACTGGTCATCACTTACATGCGGCCATTCAAACTGGGCGACCGTATCAAATTGAACGAAACGACCGGAAATGTAATAGAGAAAACCCCGTTCGTCACCCGTATCCGCACACCTAAAAACGAAGTGGTCACGATCCCGAACTCGTTCATCATGTCGTCACATACGGTTAATTACAGTGCCTCTGCCCGCCAGTTCGGCTGATCATCCACTCGACAGTCAGCATCGGCTACGATGTCCCCTGGCGTCAGGTCCATCAGTTACTGGTCAACGCTGCGCGATCCACGCCGGGAGTCATGTCACACCCGAAACCCTTCGTTCTGGAAACGGAGTTGCAGGATTACTACCCCTGTTACCAGATAAATGCATATATAAAGGAAGCCGACCAGCTTTCGCAGATTTATTCGGACCTGCATCAGAACATACAGGATGTGTTTAACGAAGCCGGCATCGAGATCATGTCGCCCCACTATTACGCTGAGCGCGACGGAAGTGCCGTCACTATCCCGGCTGAATATCAGCAAAAGCCGGATTCCGCTGATAAAAAGTAAGAAACAGCACATTATATAGTTAAAAAAGTCCTCCTGCAAAACAAAATGCAGGGGGACTTTTGTTATAAGGCAAAGTCACTAATAAAAAATGCAGAATAATGAAAAAGTATTTTATCGCAGTAGCAGCTCTGGCTTTATTGGCTGCATGTAGCGGGAAGAAAACAGCCGAACCCGCTCTTATAGAAGAAGATGTTTATGCAATAAACGAGGCTGCGCCAGGCGCACCGGCTTTGCCTACCGTAACAGGGAAAGCTGCCAAACCGGTCAATATGCGTGATTCGCTGAAAGTAGATCCTAAAAAAGGAAGTGTCATTCAGAAAAAATATAAGGGCACATTCCCGGCAGCAGACGGTCCCGGCATCGTTTATGACCTGACTTTATATTATCAGCAGGATAGCGACGACGGCGTTTACGAAATGGACGCCACTTATCTGGAAGCTGAAAACGGAAAGGATAAAACATTCTCTTCTACCGGCAAACGCAAAGTAAAACATGGAACACCGTCTAACTCTGAAGCAATCGTTTACGAACTGATCCCCAGCGACGGCGACATGGCATTTTACTTCCAGGCAGAAGGCGACAGCCTGACACTATTAAACCAGGAATTACAGAAAGCAGCATCAGATCTGAATTACACGCTGATACTGGTTCCATAAAAAAGCTACCCTATAAAAAAGCACATCTTTGTATAAATAGAAAAGAGGCGCCCCAACTCCTACCGGGAAACGCCTCTTTTTGCTTTATTATCAAATGACTGTTATTTTACTTAATTCCTAACTTCGTCTTAATTGCTTTCGGAAGTGCATCTTTGTGTACGACAATGTTCATTGTTTTGTAACGTACGAATGCTTTTGATGCATACCAAATACCGTTATATTTGTTGGCTGTACCCCAAGAGTTTTTCACCATATAATATTCGTTTCCTTCCTGATCTTTGGCAATACCATAAATCTGCATACCGTGGTCGTCAGTAGTTTCCCAGTTATCATAAGCCAACTGGCGTTCTGCCTGTGTACACCATTTCTGCGGTTGCGGTTTCGTATTCAATTTCTTTTCTTCCGGTTTCATCTTCAACCAATGAGCCATGTCAGATCCGCTCAGTTCCTGTACCTTTTCGTTGTCAGGCATAACAGCTACACCGTCGCGGGTAAAGCCGGACTCACTTACGTCGGATCCCCAGGCAATCGTATAACCTGTATTGATCGCATTGTCGAACACTTCCATGAACTCATCGATCGGCAGGTTGTAAGACAATGCGTGACGCCAGTTATCCTGGATTTCCAGCGAGAACTGCGTATAGAACGGATGATGCGTATAAGAAGTCAACGATACATAATCCGACGGTTTTAATCCTGTAGATTCATAAAATGACTTCGGAGTGTATTCTTTTCCTTTATAAGTAAACTTTTCCGGAACTTTTCCTAGATAGACTTCATGTACGGCAGCTACAGCCTTTTTCCACAACAGGTTATAATCCTCGTCATACTGGAATTTTTTTACTTTACCACCGGCCATGGCACCCACCATAGCATCTGTGAGGGCAGACAACTCTCCGTGGTTACTCAATGTATCGCTATACATCACCCCGGGGCGCATTTCTTCTTCCGGCACCAAACCGAAAGCTTCCATTCCGTAAATCACATCATAGAAAGACCCACCCTGCGAGAACGAAGCATCGCCATGAGTACGGACAGCCATATCGGCACGATCCTGATAAGTGTGGTAAACGGTAAACATCTCCGAAAGATCATATTCTCCCTTTCCCATACGAAGCAATTCAGATTCCAGGAAAGCCATGGTAGAGTAGCACCAGCAAGTACCTGCCCGGTTCTGATTCTTAATGGATGTAATCGGGTTTTCCTTTACTGTTGTAAAAATGAAACCTTCTTCTTTTTCTCCCTCTTTTTCTTGTGCTCCGACATTTGTTGCAGAGAACGCACAAGCCAGTATCAGACTGGCAACAATAAGTTTCTTCATCTTTTGTTTTCGATTTTATTAGCAATTATACATTTTGTGACAAATGTACGAGTTTTATTCCTTTTTTCCATACTTTTGCAACTCATGATTTTACATTTATAAATTAACGGAGACATGAAAATAACTATTATCGGAGCCGGAAATATCGGTGGCGCCATTGCCCGCGGACTGGCAAAAGGACGTATGTTCAAAGCATCTGACATAACCTGTACAGCACAGTCGCAAGCTACACTGGATAAAATAAAAGCGGCCAACCCTGATTTTGTCGTATCGTTCGACAACGTCGAAGCAGTCAAGGGAGCCGACATCATTGTCATTGCTGTAAAACCCTGGCGGGTGGAAGAAATCGTCGACCAGATAAAGGGTGTACTCGATTCCGACAAACAGATCATCGTTTCAGTAGCCGCCGGAATCACTTTCGAGACTCTGAATACTTATCTGACCAAGAAAACCAGTTACGAGGACTGGGTCACCCCAGCACTTTTCCGCATCATGCCCAATACAGCGATCGAAGTGTTGAGCAGTATGACTTTCGTCTCTGCCCATAATGCCTCCAAAGAGCAATGCGACCTAATCATAAGCATATTCAACGAACTGGGAAATGCCATGCTGGTGGAAGAACGGCTGATGAGCGCGGGAACGGCTCTGGCATCCAGCGGTATCGCTTTCGCCCTCCGTTATATCCGCGCAGCTATTGAAGGCGGTGTCGAATTGGGTTTCTATCCGAAGCAGGCACAGGAGATCGTTGTCCATACCGTAAAGGGGGCTACCGACCTGTTATTGGAAAACAAGAGCAATCCGGAAATGGAGATCGACAAGGTTACCACTCCCGGCGGTATTACCATCAAGGGGTTGAATGAAATGGAACTGTCCGGTTTCACCTCTTCTGTCATCAGGGGATTGAAAGCCAGTAAATAAAAAGAGAATTATAAATTGATTCAGAATTTGGCAGATTTGAACTATCCCATATCAAAGTGACTTGGCTATTACAGGTTTATTTGCCGTCTGCTTCAGCTGACGGATCAGTAGAAGGTCTATCTCTTTGGACTTTAGTCCCATTTTTAAATCTCTCTCTATTAAAGGGAAATGTGGCTAAAGCCAAAAGAGAAAAACTGCTTGCAAACCGTCAGCTGAAGCAGACGGCAAATAAACCTGTAACTAGGCTTGCCTTATTGATAGCAGATAGCCTATGGACAGATAGACTCAAAACTTTCTAATTTCGGATGTTATGTCATTCGTAAGGAGACTTGTTAATGTAAGAAAAAGTCATGCTACAACGTAGCGAGTAAAAGCTTTATATATTTTGCAGCAAATGTACGGGGGTTATTCCTTTTTTCCATACTTTTGTATGCTATGATAAATGCAAATCCGAATGAAAAAGTCCTTATCCCATTTACCTAAAGAGAAACAGACCGATTTACGTCTGATCGCCCGATATGTAGTCGAAGTTCTTGGTGATCAATGTGAAATGATCATTCTTTACGGCAGTTATGCTCGCGGCAACTACGTAGAGTACGACCAACGGATCGAATTTGGAATACCGACTTACTTCATGAGTGATTTCGATATACTGGTCATCACCCGGAATGATTGCAATAGTAGCGGAATAAGCCGTCAGTTGGAAAAAGTGGAAGATCGTTATTACAAATATAAAGGGATGGGAAGATATGCATTTACGACTCACATCCATTTTATCGATGAAACGATCAAAGACTTTAACAAAGAAATAACAAAAAGCCGCTACTTTTATACAGACATAAAGAAAGAAGGTATCCTGCTATACGATAGTGGTAATTGCAAATTAGCCCGTCGCCGCAAGCTTAATTTTTCCGAGATTGGAGAACTGGGACAAGAATATTATACTACTAAATTTAAATTAGCGACAAGTTTTATGAAAGGGGCTTGTTTTTATTTAAGTGAAAGTGAATTCAATATGGCCGCGTTTCATCTGCATCAGGCTTGCGAGAACTTATACCGTGCTATTATTCTGACATTTACAATGCATACCTATAAAATACATGATTTGGAAGAGTTAATTAAAGCTGCCAAAACACATTCTTTGGAAATAACCAAAGTATTCCCCCGCGATACCGAAGAAGAAATACGATTGTTCAATTTGTTGCTTAAAGCCTACATAGAAGCACGATACAATAAATATTATGCTACAACGAAGGAAGATATAGAAGCCTTAATCCCACGTGTAGAGCATTTAGCAGCGATCACCAAAGAAGTTTGCGAAAATAGAATAAAGGAATATGCGAGTCGTGCCAGAACGACAAACTAACCGGCAGAAGCCGGGAAACTAATTCATTCCTCCCTACTAACTAATTGAAATGTAAGGACTCCTTATTGGCAAGGTGTACAGGATAGCCAGCCAAGGTGTACAGGATAATCCACCAAGGTGTACAGGCTAATCGATTATCCTGTACAGGGTAGTTATACTAAGTAAGGAGTTAACAATTAGTTTATTATAGGGTTTGATTTACTCAGACCGGAAGAGAGCAATAGTTTCAGAAGTGATACATGATAAAACATCTTTTATACACAATGTTTTCAGTATTTATTTGCCATTTGCAATATACTTCTATAATATCCTATCAATAAGCACAATAAAACATGGCAAATAACTATTCTATTTGCCATACTATTTGTCATTTGCCATCATTCCTCTTACGGTTGATTATGGCAAATGACAAATAACATTGCAAACAGAAAAAGCATTTGCAATAGTATATATAACTGTTTAACAATACATTGCATCGGCATATTGCAAATGGCAAACAAAATACCGAAAACATTCTGTGAGTGTTTATCGATTCACCTTCTTACGCCGGTTCAATTCAGATTGCAACATCTTCAGTTCACGGCTGGTCTGCCCTGCGACCGAAGTGTTTTCTTCAGCACGCCGGATCAGGTAAGGCAATACGTCTCTTACCGGAGCATAAGGCACATACTTGGTTACATTAAATCCTTCATGGGCCAGATTGAATGAGATATTATCGCTCATCCCCAGCAACTGGGCAAAAAAGATACGGGAATCATCCCGTTTGAGGCCCTTCTCATCTATCAGCTTAGCCAGTTTATAATTACTTTCCTCATTATGCGTTCCCATAAACATCTCGAAATGCTCCAGATGGTCCATGGTAAAACGAACAGCCGCATCGAAATTCTCATCGGTCGCCTTCTTATCCTTGCAGATCGGGTCGGGATAACCCAAAGCCGCAGCACGCGCACGTTCGGCCTCCATATAAGCGCCACGCACAAACTTAACACCGGCAATATATCCTTTTTCTTTGGCATCATCCAGAATACGGCGCAGGTAAGGCATACGGTCATGACGATACATCTGTAAGGTAGCAAATACGATCGCACGTTTCTTATTGTATTTCCGCATCGCCTCGTCGGTCAGTTCATCCAGTGCATCCTGGAAACAGTAATCCTCGGCATCGACAATCAGACGGACATCGTTCTCATAAGCACGCTGGCAGAAAGCCATAAAGCGTTCTTTAAATTCACGGAAGGCTTTTACTTCTTCGATGGTCAGTTCGCCCCGTTTTTCAGAAGCCTTGGCAAGAAGTTCATCGGTCGTTATAGTAGAAGGTTTGAATACGGCATAAGCCAGGTTATCATTTCCTTTGGCAAAATCGATTGAACGTAGTGTTTCTTCAAATGTAGCCCGTATACCTTCAGGAGTCTGTTCGCCTTCGGCAGAAAAGTCAAGGGTAGAACGCACATTAAACTGCCGGAGATGGTCGATCGCTTTGGTACAATCCTGTAATGTCTCACCACCGACAAACTGTTTATATAAAGTTGGCTTTACAGCCCATGCTAAAGGGAAATGAATTTTTAAGGCGATATTACTTCCAAAACTGGCACATTTTACCAGCCACGGATATTTTATTGTATTGAAGAGTAAGTAAGCGTTTCTCAATTCAGACTGCGATTTGGATGAAAATGCAATCTCGGTATTATTAAAGTCTAACATAGTATCTGATTTTTAAAGTTGACAGATGACAGTTGACAGTAGACAATTTCGAAGCATATTACCTGTCAACCGTCACTTGTCAACCGTCAACTGATATGTTATTTTTCTCCTAAGAACGGATAACCGTAAGAAGTAGGCGGAACCAAAGCCTCCTTGATACAACGAGGATTCGTCCAGCGGATCAGGTTCAACGGGCCACCGGCCTTGTCATTCGTACCGGAAGCTCTCGAGCCACCGAACGGCTGCTGTGCAATAACGGCACCGGTCGGCTTATCATTGATATAGAAGTTACCGGCAGCATAGCGCAGTTTATTGAATGCCACGTCGATAGCATAACGGTCGCGTGCAAAGATCGAACCGGTCAGGGCATAAGGAGAAGTACGGTCGCACAACTCCAATGTTTCCTCATATTTATTATCGTCATATACATAAATAGTGATCACCGGACCGAATATTTCTTCCACCATGCTCTTGAACATCGGATCTGTTGTCTGGATAACAGTCGGTTCAACAAAATAACCTACCGACTTGTCGCCATTACCGCCAAAGACGATCTCAGCATCCGGAGATTGTTTCGCATAGTTGATATAACTCATGATATTATCGAATGAAGCCTCATCGATCACCGCATTGATAAAGTTCGTGAAATCCTGCACGTCACCCATCTTGATCTCTTTCAACATATCGCCTACCATCTCTTTTACATCTTTCCACAAAGAAGCCGGGATATAGGCACGTGAGCCGGCAGAACACTTCTGACCCTGATATTCGAACGCACCGCGAACGATAGCAGTCGCCACGTCCAATGCCGGAGCAGACGGATGAGCAAAGATAAAATTCTTACCGCCCGTTTCACCGACGATCTTCGGATAAGATTTATAATGGCCGAGGTTCTCGCCCATCTGGCGCCATAGCGTATTGAATGTCGCAGTAGAACCTGTGAAATGGAAACCTGCCAGATCGCGGCTAGCAGTTATCACCTTACCGATCACGCTCCCCTGTCCCGGGATAAAGTTGACAACACCATCCGGAAGTCCGGCTTCCTGGAATACCTTCATCAGCAGATAGTTTGAATGGATAGCCGTAGTAGACGGTTTCCAGACAGCCACATTACCCATCATAGCCGGCCCCATATTCAGATTGCTGGCGATAGAAGTAAAATTAAACGGTGTCAACGAGAACACGAAACCTTCCAGGGCACGGTATTCCATACGGTTCAGGATACCCGTTTCCGAATAAGGCTGGTCGGCATATACCTGGCTGGCATAGAATGTGCTGAAACGCAGGAAGTCGATCAGTTCGCAGGGAGCATCGATTTCCGCCTGGAACGGGTTCTTGCTCTGTCCCAGCATCACCGAGGCATTTAACAGATAACGATATTTTGTAGCAAAGAGTTCAGCCACCCTTAACATAACGGAAGCACGTTCAACCCAAGGTAGTTCAGACCATTCTTTATGCGCTTTCATAGCGGCATCGATAGCCATCTGCACCTCTTTCTCGCCGGCCTTATGGTAAGTTGCCAGCACATGATGATGGTCATGCGGCATAACAACTTTACCGGTATTACCCGTACGGACTTCTTTTCCGCCAATGATCAAAGGAATATCCCATTCTTCATTTGAGAGTTCAGCTAACGTTTTTTTCAAAGCTGCTTTTTCACTCGATCCGGGTGCATACGATTTTACCGGCTCATTAATAGGCTTAGGAAATCTAAAAATAGCGTTATCCATGTTGTTTTTAGTTTATAAATAGTTAATCAATGATTTTTTCTATGCTGTAAACGTAGTAAAATAATTTTAAAACAAAGTGAGTAAAGAGTTAAATTAGTTTTAATTAGAAACGCTTTGGTATATGGTATGTATCAACATTTCCCCATCCATAGTTGTTATTAAAATATAATCATCTTAAAGGTATAGAAACTATGGCTATTAAAAGTGTTTGGATAGAAGAAGACTGTATCGCTTGCGGTACTTGCGAAGGCATCTGCCCGGAGGTTTTTCATGTGACGGATCGTTCCCGCGTAAACGAGGGAGTAGACTTCAACGACTACGAGGAGGAGATCAAAGAAGCAGCCGAAAGCTGTCCGGTCAGCGTTATTAAATATGATTAAGTGAGGAGGACCACTCACGTTTTACAGAGTAAAAAGTGGAGAGGTTATTCCGGTTTGGGATAACCTCTTTTTCCTGTCAGGATTTGTGGTTGTTCCAATAAAAAAACGTATATTCACAAAAAAGATAATTGGGATGAAGAAAACTACTATACTTCCGGTATTTTGCCTTATTCTGCTGAGTTTCTGTACCGGCAAAACGGATAAGACAGCTGCTGACGGACAACCTGCACCAGACTCTGCGACTGTAGAAGTAGCGGAAATAATAGATACTGTCCCCAAAGAAATAATCATTGAAAAGGAATTGCTTTACGACCAGCATACTCTGGAAGACACCTATCCGTATAAAGATACGACACGGGAGTTCCAGTGGGAAAAGATAAAGGAGCGCCTTGCCTGGCTCGAATCCATCCAGAAAGAACCGGCCACCTGGTCGATCCTCCAGAATTACAGGAATAAAAACGGAGAAGCGCCATTGGTAAAAAATTATCACAGAGATTCATACCGCCGTATAGCCGACTCTTTGGGCGTCGAACGCTTCCAGGGAATACCGCTCTACCTGACAACAGACACTGCGGTGCCTGAACTCTACGGCAGGGACGGTGCCCTGGTAAAACACCTGGAAGACTATACGAATTTCACTCGGGTTGCCTCCGTGCATACCGGAAAAGAGTGGATGATCCCTAAAAAATATATCCAGACGATTTCTGATACGATCGTCTTCAAAAAAGCAGTCTTTGTAGATACCCGGAATCAGAATATCGCGACACTGGAACAGGAAGGCGACAAATGGCTGGTTAGAAGCATGAACCCGGCTACAACCGGACTGCACAGGCCACCCTATGCCCAGGAAACGCCTCCCGGAGTATATATTATCCAGGAAAAGAAGCCCCGCATGATCTATCTGGTGGACGGTACCACGGAGACAGGAGGTTTTGCTCCGTATGCCAGCCGCTTCACAAACGGGGGGTATATCCACGGAGTTCCCGTCAATGCTCCGCGCAAGTCACTGATCGAATACAGTTCGACGTTGGGAACCACTCCCCGCTCCCATATGTGTGTCAGAAATGCCACTTCACATGCTAAATTCATCTACGACTGGGCACCGGTTTATGAGACTCTTGTTTTTGTTTTCGATTAAAAATTCTAACTTTGCAGTCTGATTCACACAGACATGCACAAAGTTTTCATCTATCTGTTCCTATTATTTATCCCGGTAAACTTCTCTAAAATGAGAAGTACGGAACCGGTCATCCATGAAGTTTCAAGCTGCCGGCAGTTGTACCAGGAGATGCAACTGGAAGGAGTAGTTAACTTTGAGGCATTCGAACAGGCAATCACCGGATACCATAAAATCGAAGATAAAACGAAAGAGATCCTTACACTGGTCGATTTCAGCAAGCCCTCGACCGAAGAGCGTTTTTATGTATTCGACATGAGGCATAAAAAATTATTATTCTCTTCGCTGGTATCACACGGAAAGAATAGCGGAGGGAATTATGCCACCTCCTTTTCCAACGAGAACGGTTCCCTTAAAAGTTCACTGGGGTTCTTCCTGACAGAAAACACCTATCAGGGAAAAAACGGTTACTCACTTGTACTGAACGGATTGGAAAAAGGGATCAACGACCGCGCCAAAGAACGGGCCATCGTTATCCACGGAGCTGCTTACTCCAATCCATCCGTAATTGCTTCATCCGGCCGCCTGGGACGCAGTTTCGGTTGTCCGGCCCTGCCACAAGCTGTAAGCAAGCCTATTATCAACACCATAAAAGGAGGTTCCCTGCTTTTTATTTATGCCAACAATAAGAATTATCTGGCTTACAGCCCCATCCTATCCAAACGGCAGGTTGCTTCTATGTAAAAACCATATCTTGCAAACGGATAAAGAAATGAGATAGAACACACTTACATAATAATTTAAATCTAATAAGTAACAATGATGAGTAAAGTACTGAATGCATTGTCGGTAATACTGCTGGCCTTTATAACATTACCGATATCGGCACAATCAGAATTCTATGTTTCCGCGACAGGCAAAGACACGGGTGACGGAAGTATACAAAATCCGCTAAACCGTATTCCTGCGGCTTTGGAAAAAGCACGGACAGAGAAAGGAGACGTAGTCATTTACCTACGGGAAGGGAAATATCTCCTTAACGAACCGCTGGTTTTCACCTCCCGGGACGGTAACGACACCCGGCAACTTTCCGTAAAAGCCTATCCGGGAGAAAAAGTGATTCTTTCGGGAGGTATCCCTCTGGCACTACAATGGGAATCCTATAAAAAAGGAATCATGAAAGCCAGAGTAAACGGCTCCCCTATTATGGACATGCTAATCGCTGACGGCCAGATCAGACATATGGCCCGTTACCCGGACTTCGACGAAAAAGCTGTCCGTTTCAATGGTACCTCTGCCCTGGCTACCGCTCCCGAACGGGTAAAGAAATGGAAAAATCCGGCAGGAGGATACCTGCATGCCATGCATAAACATGACTGGGGTGACTTCCATTACCGCATCACCGGAAAAAACAAAAAAGGGGAATTGTCAATGGAAGGCGGCTGGCAAAACAACCGTCAGTCGGGCCTTCATCCGGATAACCGGATGGTGGAGAATATATTTGAAGAACTGGATGCACCCGGCGAATGGTTCTATAATGCCGATGAACAAACGGTCTATTACTATCCGTTTGAAGGTGAAAAAGTATCCGAAGTACTTTTCGAATCGCCTCAACTCAAACACCTGATCGAATTCAGGGGGACAGAAGCCAATCCGGTAAAAAACATCACACTGGAAGGACTGGAACTGACACAAACTTTGCGGACTTTTATGGAACCGTACGAACAACTGCTCCGCTCGGACTGGACGGTTTACCGGGGAGCCGCAGTCTTCTTCGAAGGGACAGAGCATTGTGCCCTGCGTAACTGCTACCTGCACAATCTGGGAGGAAATGCCATATTCTTTTCCAAATACAACCGCCATTCAGAAGTATCCGGCTCACACCTTACCCGGATCGGGGCCAGTGCCATCTGCTTTGTCGGCGATCCGGAGGCAGTCCGCTCACCAAGTTTCGAATACGGCGAATTTGTCCCGTATGAACAACTGGATCATGCAAAAGGTCCTAAAAACAACAATTATCCGGCCCAATGCCTGGTATATGACAACCTGATCCATTCAATCGGCCTGTATGAAAAGCAGATTACCGGAGTGGAACTTTCCATGTGCCAATCTATTACCGTCAGTCACAACAGTATTTACGATACTCCACGTGCAGGAATCAATATCAGCGAAGGAACCTGGGGCGGTCATATCCTGGAATTCAACGATATTTTCGATACGGTCAAGGAAACAGGCGACCACGGCTCTTTCAACTCCTGGGGGCGTGATCGTTACTGGCACCCGAACTATAAAACAATGGAATCTATCGCGGCAAAAGATCCGGCCCTGATACTGGCCGACGCAACCCAGACTACCGTCATGAGAAACAACCGTTTCCGTTGCGACCGTGGCTGGGATATCGACCTGGATGACGGCTCCAGCAACTACCATATTTATAATAACCTGTGCCTGAACGGGGGAATCAAATTACGGGAAGGCTTCTACCGGGTAGTCGAAAATAATATCATGGTCAACAACTCTTTCCATCCGCATGTCTGGTTCATCAACAGCGGCGATGTCTTTACACGCAACATCGTTATGACGGAATACAAACCGATCGGCGTACGGGAATGGGGATTGATGGTCGACTATAATATCTTTACCGACAGCCTTTCGCGTGCTGCCGCCCGGAAGAACCATACGGATGAACATTCGATCGTTACTTCCGTGCAGTTCAAAAACCCGTCGGAAGGTGATTTCACGGTTGCCGATGATTCCGAAGCGATCACCAAAGGTGGTTTCCGTAATTTCGTGATGGACCAGTTCGGCGTCGTCTCTCCCCGTCTGAAAGCGATTGCACACACTCCCGAAATGCCGACACCGGTTATCATCTCCGGTCATACCGACAGCGATGTCATCAGCTGGAGTGGCGCGACAATCAAAAGCCTGCAAACACTCGGTGAACGTTCGGCAACAGGTATGGATTCGGAACGGGGCGTATACGTCGTTTCGGTCAATGCACTGGGAGGCAAACTACGTGATTATATCCGTCCCAACGATGTGATCCTCAAAGTCGGAACAATCCCCGTCAACAACCTCAAAGAGATGCAGGATGCGCTTCAGAAGGTTAACAAATCAAAAGAGATCGAATTTATCATCTTCCGTACACAGAAGGAAAACAAAGTCGCTATTCCCGGCAAATTGCTGGACTAAAGAGAATACGGAAGTCTTTACCTGATATCACCTTTTCAAAAGATATACAGGACAGACTTCCGTCATGTATAAAAACAAATTATAAGCTATTCATACACATGAAAGATACGTTCCATCAACTGCCATTTCTCTGCAGAACTGGCACCCGGGTCAGCCTGTTGAAAAACAGACATATATTCTTCCCATTCAGCCTGACGGGGTAAACCGGCGAGACGGTTGAATGCCGTATCCCAATCAAAATCGAGCGGTGTTTCCACAATCATGAACAAACGGTTCCCGCACAGATAAATTTCCATCTCCAGGATTCCGACACTTTTAATCCCCTCGCCTATTTCGGGCCAGTAACATTCCTGCCCATGTCTTTTCTTGTATTCTTTGATTAACTCCGGATCATCTTTCAGGTCCAGCGTCTGACAATAACGTTTAGTCGGGAAATCATAATGTTTGCTTTTGTATCCGTTCTTTTTATCTTCCATAAACCATATTATTTTTTAATTCGTTCAACAGGAACGATTATATTACAAATGTAACGATTATTATGCAACCGGAATAAGAATATTTCTGCAAGGGATAAAACGATATCGACACCGGTTTCATGAAATACGGATCTAAATCGTTATCTTTACCCGCTCAAAAATAATATAAAAGATGAAGATCACTGCACCCCGGATAACTAAAGTATTAAAAGAAGACTGTACACTCGATGAAACACTCCTGCTGCCGGGAGAAGACCTGGCGGAATATTCTTTCAGGAATCAAAGGGTATTCGAAATTAAAACGGAAAATATGAGTATGCAGGACTGCCTGTTCACAAACAGCATACTGATCGGTTGCGGCATAAAAAAATCGCAGTTCAGTGATATCATCTTCAAGAACTGCGACCTGTCTAATATGAATTTCTCCGGTTCCGGTTTTCACCGTATCGAATTTATCGAATGCAAACTGATCGGGACAAACTTTTCCGAATCAGCGCTAAACCATATTGTTTTCAGCAACTGCAAGGCAGAATACCTCAATCTGAGCATGAGCAAACTGAAATATGTCAGTTTCGACCGATGTGACCTGCGAAACAGTTCCTTTGAGAACGGCCAGTATGCCAGCGTGAACTTCCATGAAAGTGATCTCAAGGAAGCTGAATTTTACCGTACTTCCTTAAAAGGCGTCGACTTCAGTAGCTGCGACATATCCGGCATCCGGATAAGTCCCATCATCGGCTGTGAATTACGCGGAGCAACAGTCACCTCTTTACAAGCATTGGAATTAGCCCATCTGCTGGGTGTTACAATTAAAGGATAATCTTCTTCAAATTCGTTATTTTGCATATTCCTGATGTCTTTTTAACCAGGCAACTGCATAAGAACAGGTAGCCCGGGGTTTCAATTGATTTTCTATCGCGTAGTCAAAAGTCGCTTTCACCAGTGAAGCGGCTATTCCCTGACCTTCCAGAGGTACCGGAACTATTGTGTGAATAATATCCAGATTATTACCGACAAGCCTGTACTGCACAAAGGCAGTTAAACCATCCTGCTTTATTTCAAAGCGATATTTCTCCGGATGGTGAACAATATCATATTCCATAATTTATTTTTTATCTACAAAACAACACCCTGTTATAGATAAAACAGTTTATTCGGGAATTAGTTCACCAATTTGCTACAAGTAAGTCAATATTCTCCCCTTTTTATTTCCCAAAATCCGTTTCTACGACCATTTTTGCGTTCAATGATTCCCCGTAAACTCAGATTAACAGTAATAGTCTTCACTGTTCTTTCTGATTTACCTATATGTGTAGCTATTTCCTTTTGAGTTACACGAGGATTCTGTATGATATATTTTAATACCGCTATTTCTTCTAAAGTGCAATCCAAAGTGTCATTTTTGCACTTTGGAGTATCCTTATCAGAACCTGTTGCACTTTGAACTTCACGACCTAATTGTTCTCCGATTAGCATCGAACGATTTTTCAATTCATTATTTTCACCTAAAAGCAAATTACGGAAGAAGCGTTCTAGATATTCCGTTGTCGAGAAAACCCCTTGATGAAGATTATTATAGTTAGCTCTGACTAACGCATTGCGGAAATACCAGGAGTGACGGGCAAAAGGTTCATTGTTAATATCAAGTCCGAATGTACGCAAATATTTAATCGCAAATACAGCTGTTGTACGCGTATTTCCTTCACCGAAAGCATGTATCTGCCATAATCCGGAAACAAATTGGGCGATATGATTTACAGCCTCAGCTAGTGGAAGATTCTGATAACTGAATTTCTTTTCCTGAGCAAAGTCATAATCCATTGTTTCCCGAATACTTTGTGCGCTGGCGTAAAGAACTGTTTCTCCCTTCAGAACCCACTCTTTCTTTGTGATATTATAGTCTCTGATTTTACCAGCGTGGTTATATATATTTTGAAATAACCGTTTATGAATATTGATATATTCAACAGGAGAGAAATTAAATGTCTTTTCTGATAGTATTTCAGTTATCCGCGTAGAAACAATATCGGCTTCTTCGGTCCGATCGCCATCATCAGTACGCACAGATTTTGACTCATAATAACTTTCTATAAACTTTTTAGCTTCATCAATTGTAATGTCGCCTTCAATATGTTTACGAGCCGTTTCTATCAAGTAATCAGAAGGTTTCAAACCATCTACAGCCTGAAGCCCTATCGCTGTCTGCCACGCATATCCTTTTTCCCGTTTATGCGGTTCGCCTTGCCGGATATATTCTTCGAAGTCGTTCATGTTTATAAGATAAATACAAATATATGAAGTTTATTCGGGAATTAGTTCACCTGCCGGTTCATTTTGTCCGGATACAGGCCGCTTTTGTTGCTTTTTCTTTCCGGGATGGAAGAAGTTCTTCACTTTTGTAAAGAAGCCGGAGACATCTTTGGCTACATCCTGCGCCTTCTTTGAGACTCCGACTGACTCCGTCAATGCCGGACGAAGAATTTGCCACAGATAATTAAATGTAGAATGATACGGATCACGCTCTATCGTCAAATGAGAATGACGGGGCCTGCGTGTTCCCTGTTCCGGATGGTCGGGATTATCATGTTTCAGTACCAGGTTAGCCAAACGCGACAGGAATTTATTATCGATCACCTCCCCTTTTTTCTCCTTCATTATCTCTGCCTTCAGATCCCTGTAAAGGAATAGCATATCGACAGTGGCACCTTTGGTCGAGGCTTCAGTGCTAAATGTAAAATCGACCAGTTTACCACTCTCCACTTTGGCTAAGGCCAGCGGTGTGATCAGTTCGTTCAATGCAGTCAGATCAAAGTCCTCCATATGCGCATCCAGCAGGAAACGATCGTTCAGGGAATCGACCGGAAGCTGCCAGGTGGCGGTAAAATATCCTTTCCCCATTAATTTGCCGTTTGCATCCAGACGGATATACTGGTCCGGATAGGAAACGATATTGGTGAAGCCGGAGAATTTCCCGTTCATTTCCGTGAAAAACAGTTTACCCGGTTGTATCCCTTTCTTTGACAATTCTTCGTAAACAACGGAAAAGTTATTTACACGAAGACTGTCGATAGCCATTTTCACCGGTGCCTTCTGCAAACCGGAATAGATCATCGGTACGATACGGCGGGGCACGGCAATCTGTTGGTTCTTAAAATTCTGAAGTTCGGCATTGTCAACCTCTACATTTTTTATCCGGACCACTTTCTCCGAGAAGTAAGCCGGCAAATCGATTCCCGACAATCCCAACCGGCCGACTTTGACATCAAACCAATCCTGATGCTTTGGTTGCCGGTAAGCAAATTCCATTTTCGGATAGGCGGAAACCAAATGGATATCTTCCAGATTCAGATCGGTATTATCCAGATTGACTTTTCCTATCTTCAATGTATAAAAACCATTATCCAACGGGAATGCCAGGTCTTTGGTATCGAATCGGACAGTCTTCAGCCCGAATGTCCGGTTCCTGACATTGACATGCAGTCCTTCAAGAAACAGGTTTGCCGTATCACGATTCCATACGGCATTGGAGACTGTCAGTTTTCCCAGTGAAAGGTCAGGTGTAAACCGACCGACTGCCTCATAAATATCATCCGATAGGACGGCGGGAGATTTCTTTTTTGTCTTTATCGGATCGGGAGAAGTCCCGGCCTGATAACTAACAACCGGATCAGACAGATTTATTGAACCGACAGAAAAATGCAGACTGTCCCACACAACTTTATCGATACCCAAGTCCTGAAGTGATACCTGTAACAGGCTTCCGTCTTTTTTCATCAAGCGAATATCGGGTGATTCGACATGCAGCGAAACATCATCCAGACGTTGAAGCAAATTCTCAGGCAGACGGTTCAAACCGGTCGCAGAAATCATCGGAGTCTCCATACGAAGATATGAATTTGCTCCCATTTGCCATAAAGAGTCTTGCGGGAGCAGTTTCACGTCCTGTAATCCCAATATGCCTTTTGCCGTAGAGAAATTACCTTTCCGGACAGACAGACGGTAGGCTTTTCCCGGCAAGTAATTGTCGAAGTCTTTGAAACTGAAACCAAAATGATCACAGGCAAAGAACAGGCCTCCACTCCGGTTCGTACTGTCGTCCACCAAAAAACGGGTGGCATAGAAATTGAAATCTTTCAGCTTATAGATTATCGGATCGGGAACGCTTCTGTCATTCAATGTTACGTACGCATGATTCAGATTGATTCGTTTAATAGACAAATACTGCAATAACGGATTCAAGATGCTTTCCACATCCGCCTTCGGATTTACCGGCAGCTTCGTTTCCTTGCTTTTCTTCGCATAAGACGGGGATTTATAATAATAGATAACCGGATGGTCTATCTTGAAAAGGTCAGCACTGATCCCTTTATCATAAAGCAATCCCCTGATACCGACTGTGTCAATGCTACCAGACATATAGTCTTTCCGGGAATTTACTTTTATGGGCTTCAAGCGGATTTTCTCTATATTGAAATCGCCGGACTCCGTATCCAATGCCATACGGGCAATATCGAAACGGTGGTTACGTGCCGTCATCTCCCCGCTGATGCCAGTTGCTTCAAAGGCGAAACTACGGGAATACCACAAGCCATGCTTCTCTTCCGAAACCGAATCAACCAGGAAGTCGTTTGCCCGGAAATTGAAGTTATCCAGTTTATAGACTTCCACTGAATCTTTTACGGCTTGCGAATAAGTAACTTTGGCGGCATCGATTCCGACAGTCCGGATAGAAACGCTATGCAATACCGGCGATATTATGTCATATAAAGATAAAGCCTGTACCAAAGAATCCGTATCGATTTTTGTAGCATTGCCTGCCGCTTTTTTCGCAGCCGGGGCATTAGCGGCCAGATTAAATACCTGAATGTCCGACGAAGATATTTCAAAAGAACGGGCTGTCAGATAATTCAATGCATCTTCTCGTTTAAAACGGATTCCGTTGACTTCCACTGTCCGGACCTGTGCATCGACATAGCTATCCGGACGTTGTTTCGTCTCCGTCCATAAACTATCCTGCGGAATCAGCCTGATTTTCTCTATATAAATAATCGAATCCTGCGTACTGAGTTTTATGCTGTCTGTTTTAAGGAGAAAGTCGTTATTGGCTAGCAGCGTCTGCGGTTGGTTCGTCACAAATTCAAAGTTATCACAATAGAGTAACTTTCCGCTCTGTGACGAGTTCTTATCCAACAGAAAACCGTAAGCGCGAAAGCTGACATCATCAAGCCCATAGACGATCGGTGTCACAGGATTCTCGACGGTATAAGATACGCTGGCGTTCGACAGGTTCAGTGTCCGTACGCTCAACACATTTATATAAGGAGAGATTACTTCATACAATGATTTGGTATCGGCATGCCGGACCTTTTTCTCCACACGCCCCGAATAATAAGAATCGAAAACTTCTATCCGCGGGTCTTTAATCTCAAACGTATTAAAATGCAATTCCTTATAACTCCACCGCCAGGTAAGGTTTACACCTTTGAAATCTATCATGCCGATCTCCGCTTTCACATAAGTACGGGGAAGGCTGTCAATAGCTTTCCACTGTTGAAACACAGTTGAATCGGGCATCAGCCTGATGCCTTCGATTTTCAGTTCCCCTTTCACAAAACCGATCGAAAGATCATCGAACGACAGGTTATAGAATCCATCCGTAGCCTCAGCGGTACGCCGGCTCAACTCTACTTTCAAATATCTTTCCAGGCGGTTGCTCAGATACAGGTTCAGGACAGTCAGAAGCACCGCCAGCAATCCTATTGCCGGGAAAATGTATTTTACTATTTTCTTCTTTTGCCCCATATCCTTTCCCTATCTATATCGTTGACATAGTAACATCGTGTTCCCTTATTGCGGATCACAGTATCATATATTATGATATTAGAATCGCATATATTATGAAAATAAAATATCATATATTATGATACACTTTTCTCCTAATATATAATACTCCTGTTTTATAATTTACTCAACAATTTATATAAATATACTTCTCTATCATTTAGAACAAAGCTATCGGTAGAATGTTGCGAACGGATAAAAACAAACTCTCTATTCCGGATTGCCAAAGCAAGAAGGGATACTATAAACAAGAACAAACTCCGGAAATACTTTATAGCTCAGAACATACGACTTTCGTTCGGGAGTCCGGGTTTCAAACGCCCAAAGCTCTCCGGAACCGGTATAAGTAAACGGCTCCACATGCAGATGTTTTATAAAATCAACATCCTGTTGCCGGATCATCTTGAATAAAGCCTCCTTGGCACACCAATGGACAAGCAGATGCTCTGTTTCATAATCCGGACCGACCGACGCATTCTCTTCCGGAGACATAAAACGGCTACGTATCTTTAATACCCGGTCGGAACGGTATTCTATATCTATACCAACCGCTCCCTGCTCCTGCAACAACACTGCCGCATAGCCATTCGTATGGGAAATACTCAGGGATAAGGATGAATCGGGTAAGTAAGGAGCGCCATCGTCGTGATAAGCGATCAGCAACTCCTCTCCCGCCAACTCTTTCAGGAGAACACGAGACGCCAGCCATTCCTGACGACGTTTTTCTGTTTTTATCTGTTGCAGGAAAGGGAGATATTCGGATGACAGTCCCAGCATCGACAGCAATTCTTCCGAACTTTCTTCAATCTTCCAGACACCCAATAACGGCTCTGTGTATTTAAACAGGACAGGCATTACTTTTTCCAGCTAAAGGATTGTATCAACTCGATAATATCTTTTCTCAGATAATCTGTAACCGGAGCCAATGAATCGGCATTCGGTACACAATCATAATATAAAGCACCCCTAAAGAAGTTCGAAGCACTGTCGGTCAACATAAACTGCACAGGAGAAGCAGACTCCCCATCCAACAGGAAAAGGGAGCCATACACCCGTTCATCCGGGTTGCTATAGGCTTGTTCCTTTACCGCTTTCGCCTGCTTCGCCTGGCGGGAAACCAGGGAACGCGATTCATTCTCTGCTATTTGCAAAGTAGAACGGGTGACGGGTAAATAACTGCAATAAATCTTCACACCCAATGAAGGATAAGACAAATTGATCCATCCTTCCGGACTTCCAATCTCCGGCAGCTCGACAATAGCCAACTGAGAAACATTGAATGAGTAGGGCAAACTGTCCAGAGGCAACACCTGATAACGTGCCAGAGGCGGTTCGATACGAAAATAACCACGCGGTTTCGGTGTATATTCCGTACAAGACACACAGCACAACAGGATACTAAGGAAAACCAGGCCGGACAGAATCTGCTTCATCACTCCTCTCCTTCTTTTTCTATTTCTGAAATACAGTTGAATTTCACCTTCAGGATTCTCCGGTTATCCATTTCCAGAATCTGGAAACGATATTTACCGTAATCTATAATCTCCCGACGGCGCGGGAAGTCACCTTTTATTTCCAGTAAAAGACCGGCAAGCGTTTCTACATCTTCCGTCAGTTTGCCGAACTCGGACGGGTCTGTATTGATAACGCGGAAGAAGTCTGTCAATAAAATCTTGGCTTCGAAGATCAGGCTGCCGTCTGCCAGACGGACAAACTGCTTTTCATCTTCATCATATTCGTCCGAAATCTCGCCGACAATTTCCTCCAGAATGTCTTCCATCGTCACGATACCGGACGTACCGCCAAACTCATCCACCACAATCGCCATGTGAATCTTATTGGTACGGAATTCTTCCAGCAAGTCGTCGATCTTCTTTGTTTCGGGAACAAAGTAAGCCGGACGAATTAAGCTCTGCCAGCGGAATGTATCCGGCTTTTCTATATAAGGAAGCAAATCCTTTATATAAAGGATACCTTTAATATTATCTTCCGATTCGGCATATATAGGGATTCGCGAATAACCGGATTTGATAATGAAATCAATCACATTGCGAAAGCTGGTCTTTATCTCGATGTCCTCCATATCCAAACGGGGCGTCATGATCTCATCGGCCGTCTTATTATAGAACTTGATGATCTCAGCCAGCATCTCTTTCTCTTCCGGAATCTCTTTAGAGGTCAACTCCAAAGCCTTGGATAACTCATCGACCGACAAGTCATATTTTTTCTTCACCAACGCCTTGTTGATAATAGAGGTAGAATTAACCAATACCACCGAAAGCGGACGGCAGATGCGTTCCACCATATTCAACACCGAAGCGGAACGGCGAACGAAACGGAGCGAATTTTTCTGTGCGTAGATCTTAGGCATGATCTCGCCGAAAAGTAAAAGCATAAAGGTCAGTACGATTGTTTCAAGAATGAAACCCAGGGCAGGAACAGCCGAGAAATTGATCAAAGAATTAATGCCGTAGGTACAAAGCATAACCACGGCCACGTTCACAAAGTTATTGGCTATCAAAATAGCCGCAAGTAAATATTCGGAGCGATCCAGTAATTTCCGGATCAACGGGTCCGAAGGCGAATTCTCCTCCCGGATGTCGTTTATATCACCCGGGGTAAGAGAAAAGAATGCCACTTCCGATGCCGACACGAAGCCGGACACCAACAGCAGTAAACAAGCAAGGCTTAACGCTATAACAGGGCCTGCTGTGAACGCCTGTATAGTAACCTGATCGAATAAGCCCGATAAATAATAGTCTGAGTCCAAGGGGAACCGTATTAGTTAAACAATATCAGAACGGAAGATCATCCGCACTGTTTGAATCAGTTGAAATATCCGGCTGTTGCGATACCGGTTGCTGGTAAGACGTAGCCTGCTGTGTTGCCTGTGGCTGTCCGCCTTGCTGGAAACCTGTTCCGGCATTCGTTGCCGTACCGTCGGCCGGACGTGTGCCCGTATTATAAAATTCAATACGGTCTGCATGAATTTCAGTCACATAACGTTTCACACCACTCTGGTCGTCATAACTGCGGGTACGAATCTTTCCTTCTACATAAACACCCGAACCTTTCTTCACCCATTTCTCAACAAAAGCAACCTGGTCGCGGCGAACCACGATATTGTGCCATTCTGTTCTCTCCGGCACAACCGTACCGTTTGCCAGTGTGTAACCTCTTTCGGAAGTTGCCAAAGGGAAGTTTGCAACGGCCGTACCGCTGTCGAAATAACGAACGTCGGGATCTTTACCCACGTTACCAATCAATATGACTTTATTCAATGACATAGTTGTAATTCTTTTAATATCTTACAAAGAAACATAAATTCGATCATTCAGACAAATTTCCGTTTAATTTCTCCAAATAAATATGTACCAGGCGGGGAACGGCATAACGTTCGATATCTTCATACGGAACAGCCAGATACGAATTCAATGCGTCCGTCACTTTTTCAACCTCGACCCGGTAAAATGTCGTATAAAGAACCTGGTGGGAAAGGACATGCTTCACCTCGGACATATCCACGGAAACATTCATCCGACCGGCACCGTCAAACAATTTCCGGTACGCTTCCGTTTGCTGCAATCCGGCAAAATCCATCGGTTCCGCCGTCTCGATCAATGGGAATTCATAAAGCCCTTCCCAGATATCTTTTTTGCCCCGGCGCGAAAGCCAGGTTTGCCCCTTATATATAATGTATAGATAATGAAAATAACGGGGCCGTGTTTTCGCCTTATTCTGCTTGACCGGAAACGCCTGCACATTACCCGAAGCATAGGCCATACAACGTTCCTTCAACGGACAAACTTCACAATCCGGATTTTGTGGAACACACTGCAAAGCCCCGAACTCCATAACCGCCTGGTTATGCGTCCCCGCATATTTAGGATTCATCACAAGAGCGGCCAGTTCCGCAAACTGTTTCTTTCCCTGCGTGCTATCAATTGGCGTGTCGACTGCATACAATCGGGATAAGACACGGTACACATTCCCGTCGACAACCGGATAAGGCTTATTCCATACGAAAGACACAATGGCAGCAGCCGTATATTCACCGATACCTTTCAAAGACAATATCTCTTTATATTCCCGGGGGAAAACGCCGCCGAACCGTTCCATGATACTCTTAGCGGCAGCGTGCAGGTTACGGGCACGGCTATAATAGCCCAACCCCTGCCAATATTTCAGCACCTCATCCTCTTCCGCCGCCGCCAGGGAAGCGACATCCGGAAAGCGTTCGGTGAACCTGTAAAAGTAGTCCATTCCCTGAGCGACACGGGTTTGTTGAAGGATAATTTCCGATATCCAGATTATATACGGATCGGACGATTCCCGCCAGGGCAGCATCCTCTTATTCGTTTTATACCAGGCCAGCAAAATATGGCTGACTTCCAATTCGTTTTCCATTTGCGTTAAAATGTCCTGTATTTGTAGTTTTGAAACTCTCAACTCGTTGATTAATGCAAACATACACAGATATAATGAATTGTAAGGAATCTTTTTTATTAAAAAATGGCGGGCAATTCTTTTCCCACTTAAATAAAAAGCTATATATTTGCATTCCAAAAAATTAATAGGTCCAAATCATTAATTAATTTATAGACATGACTAAAGCAGATATTGTTAGCGAGATTTCAAAAAGTACCGGTATCGATAAGCAGACGGTATTGAATAGCGTAGAATCTTTCATGGACATCGTGAAAAGTTCGTTATCTCAGGGTGAAAACGTTTATCTGAGAGGATTCGGAAGTTTCGTTATTAAGAAGAGAGCTCAGAAAACTGCTCGTAATATTTCAAAAAATACTACGATCATCATTCCGGAGCATAACATCCCTTCATTCAAGCCGGCTAAAACTTTCCTGAACGAAGTTAAGTAATTAGTAATTATAGTTTAATTTAAAATTTAGAAACAATGCCTAGCGGAAAGAAAAGAAAAAGACATAAAATGTCTACGCACAAGCGCAAAAAGAGACTGAAAAAGAATAGACATAAAAAGAAATAAGTCTATTGAGAAACTCTAAAGAACAAACTTAATAAGTGACCTTTTAAGTTTGTTCTTTGCGTATTTAGAAAGGTCTGAATTAAAAAAACCCTCTTTTTAAGTGATAAGTGAATTAGTAGTTGATGTACAACCCAAAGAGGTATCTATTGCCGTATTGGAAGACAAAAACCTTGTGGAACTCCAAAAGGAGGCTCGCAATGTCTCGTTTGCCGTAGGCGATATTTATCTTGGCAAAGTAAAGAAACTGATGCCGGGTTTGAACGCTGCTTTTATCGACGTAGGGTACAAAAAGGACGCATTTCTTCATTATCTGGACTTAGGTCCTAACTTCAACACCCAACAAAAGTTCCTCAAACAAGCACTTGGCGATCCTAAAAAGATGCCCGCCATTTCAAAAGTGCAGATACTTCCAGAGATTGAAAAGGACGGAAGCATCAGTAACGTGCTTAAAGTAGGACAAGAGGTGTTGGTACAGATTGCCAAAGAGCCGATCTCAACAAAGGGTCCGCGACTGACTTCCGAGCTGTCATTTGCCGGAAGATACATCGTATTGATACCATTTGCCGATAAGGTCTCTGTCTCCACAAAAATCAAGTCGAGCGAGGAACGTGCCCGTTTGCGGCAGTTGATTCAGAGCATCAAGCCGAAAAATTTCAGCGTGATCGTACGTACTTCTTCTGAAGGAAAACGTGTTGCTGAACTCGACCATGAATTAAAGACATTAGTGAAACGATGGGAAGATAACATCGTCAAAGTTCCCAAACTGAAAGTGCCGTCGATTGTATATGAAGAAACGGCACGTACGGTAGCTTTGCTCCGCGACATCTTCAACCCGTCTTTCCAGAACATTTACGTAAACGATGCGGATGTTTATCATAACATACGCGATTATGTCAGCCTGATCGCTCCCGGAAGGGAAGAGATCGTACAGCGATATACCGGCGAATTACCTATCTTCGACAATTTCGGTATCACAAAACAAGTTAAATCGCTGTTTGGACGTACGGTTACGTATAAAAGTGGAGCTTACCTGATTATTGAGCATACCGAGGCCATGCACGTGATCGATGTGAACAGCGGCAACCGTTCCAAAGGGAGCGATGCCCAAGAGAAAACAGCTATCGACGTAAACACAGCTGCCGCTGACGAAATTGCACGCCAGCTTCGTCTTCGTGATATGGGTGGTATTATTGTGGTCGACTTCATCGACATGGCGGAAGCGCCAACCGACAGAAGTTGTTTGAACACATGACTAAAGCGATGGCAAGCGACCGGGCCAAACACAACATCCTGCCTTTAAGTAAGTTTGGTCTGATGCAGATTACCCGCCAGAGGGTACGCCCGGCAATGGATGTGGATACAACAGAATCGTGTCCTACCTGTTTCGGCACAGGGACAATCAAACCTTCGATCCTATTTACCGACAATCTGGAAGGTAAGATCGATTGTTTAGTGAATAAGCATAATGTAAAGAAATTCGCCCTGCACGTACATCCCTACGTGGCAGCATTCGTAAACAAGGGGCTTTATCCCCTCAGTATGAAATGGAAACTAAAATACTCAATGGGTATGAAAGTCATTCCTAACCAAAGTCTGGGTTTTCTGGAATACAAATTTATTGATTCCGACAAGAATGAACTCGACATGATGGAAGAAAAGGAAATGAAAAAATAAAAAATCCCCGGAGCGATACAGGCTTCGGGGATTTTTGTTTCTATTTGTAAGGAGAAATATATCCTTCTTGTAAAATCAATATCCGAGAATACACTTTTATTATAAACATAATAATTATATTTGCAATAAAAAGAAAATATGGATATAGCAATGACAAATCCTTTTGTCGTAGGAAGGTATATTTCTGATAAGTATTTCTGTGATCGTGAACAAGAAACGGACTTTTTGATTAAACAGATTGAGAATGGCCGTAATGTTGCACTGATTTCTCCTCGCCGTCTAGGGAAAACAGGGCTGATAAATCACTGTTTCCGCCAGAAACAAATCAAGGAAAGTTATTATACTTTTTTTATTGATATCTACGCAACGACCTCACTGGCTGAATTTGTCTATTTATTGGGGAAATCTATTTATGACGAGCTAAAACCTTTGAAAACGTCCTGGAGCGAAAAGTTCTTTCAAATAATAAGTTCATTACGCGTTGGATTTAAACTGGATGCATTGACGGGAGAACCCGGCTTCGATATCGGATTGGGTGATATTCAGACGCCACAAATCACGCTGGACGAGATTTTCAACTATCTAGAATCAGCAGACAGACCTTGTATTGTGGCAATAGACGAATTTCAGCAAATTGCCGGTTACGAAGAGAAAAATGTCGAAGCTTTGCTACGTACGAAAATTCAGCAATGCAGCCATACCATGTTTATTTTTGCCGGCAGTAAACGACATCTGATGAACAATATGTTCAACTCGCCCTTAAAACCATTCTATCAAAGCTCCATAGGGATGGGATTGGAAGCTATCCCACAAGAAACTTATATCAAATTTGCAAATCGTATGTTTGAGGAACGTGGGAAACATATTGAAAGAACAGTTACTGAGAAAGTTTATTCGATGTTTGCCGGTTATACCTGGTTCGTTCAAATAATGATGAACGAATTATTTGCTCTGACTGCTCATGGGGAATGGTGTAAAACTGATAAGATCGAAATAGCACGAAAAAATGTCATCCAAACACAAGACAGCCTTTACCGGGAAATATTAGCCAACCTTGCAACCAAGCAAAAACAGGTACTGCAGGCCATAGCTAAAGAACGGGAGGCACAAGGCATAACATCTTCTGCCTTTATCAAGAAATACAATTTGCCTTCTGCCAGTTCCGTACAAGCGGCAGTCAAAGGATTGATGGAGAAAGACCTTATCACGCAAACAGATGGTGTTTATCGGGTATACGACTATTTCTTTGCCGATTGGTTGGCTACTGAATATTAAGGAGCGCTGATGACTAAAACAATCTACGCTCCCTAATAGCCCGCCTTCCTTTACTTCTTCACCTTCGCCATCTCCAACGCATGCGTTGTCACATAATACTTGGCGATCATATTCGGGACTTCCCAGTCCGGCAATTTGCCGTCCTGTAAATATTGCAGATAATTTTCCATTACCTGACCAAAATGAGCCTCATGCCCTACTCTATATTTTACTGGGATCTGAACCTGCCATACATTATCAGAAATCTTATTTAAAGCAACATCCGGATACTTATCCACAACAGTCGGTATGGCTTCTGCCAGTTCTTTTTCATAAGCAGCCAGATCGATATCAGGCAATGCCTCGATATATAATTCCGGCTTATATCCCTGTTCCTGTCCCTGACGGATCACCAAGTCGGCCTTACTTCCCTTCATGACAGAAAAATGCGTATCACCGCCGCCTTTCGGGAAAGTATAATTCCAAATAACAGAAACTTTGGCCGTCACACCTTTGATCTTATAAACGATATCTCCGTTGCAATAAACTTTCAATGTATCGTTCTCCACATCCTTTTTCAGGAAATCAGGATAAGCATCCGTGCCTGTCACCTGCTTAAATTCCTCCGGACTGATTGAAGTTGTCCAACGGTTCGCATCGACCAATTCGATATCTTTTTTATAATCGATGATCTGTTCAGGAAAAGCCTCCCACTGAACGAGATCTACCAGGTGAGTTGTTACATCCACAATACCTTCCCCCTGCTGAGTTACATCAAAATACCACACTGGACGGGTCAGC
The DNA here is from genome assembly GCF_003463685.1 of Parabacteroides sp. AM58-2XD. Taxonomy (NCBI): domain Bacteria; kingdom Pseudomonadati; phylum Bacteroidota; class Bacteroidia; order Bacteroidales; family Tannerellaceae; genus Parabacteroides; species Parabacteroides sp. AM58-2XD. The sequence goes on along the minus strand of NZ_QSDP01000040.1, from coordinate 4,779 downwards.
GGTTTGTTATCCACCAGTTTAAACAAATGATGCACACTTTCCTTTACGATAGCCGGCTCGTCGGGAGAACCTTTCAGCTGTTCACCATATATCGCCGGAATTGTTGAAAGCTCACGCTGTAACATCGTTGTAATCTCATTCCTTTCAGTCATAATGTCATACAACAGGACGTTCTTTTGCCTGGCAATATCAAAACACTCTTCCAGTAATTTAAAATTCTGGCTATTGATTGCCATAGGCTTGTCAGACAGCACGTTGATACCGGCTTCCAGTGTCTTTTTTATATATTCTGTCTTCTTACCGTTGTTGCCGGCCTGAACCATGACATTACCCTTCTTCTCGGCAAGCATTTTTTCAAGATAATCGGTACCTGTATAAACAATTTCATTCCACTGTGTCGGATTCTCCGCACGAGTGTTAAATCCTTCGATACGCTTCAGGTGTTCGTTTACATCGAAACCTGTGGGAGCGTACACATAAACATCCTTGGAAACTTGTGGATAAGAGACTTTTTGTACCAGTGCTGCATGAAAATGTCCGGGATCAAGCGTTATCAGTTTCACCTCGCCCGGTGCGCCGGTAAACCCATCTGCGTGTTCCTTCTTAGAGGAACACGCCGTTCCCAATAAAAGTGTAGCCATGGTAAAAACAAGATAGTTTTTCATTTTATATACGATTTAATTAATAATATTCTCCACCTTCGGTCTAAAATTATACAAGAATCACTTCTATGCCACAAAGATAAAAATATATCGTTTTAACAACTGCCGTATTGTCATTATTTCTGACAGCAAAAACAATTCGGAACCATTCATTGTTACTTTGGCATACGTTTTGTATACTAATTGGTGCAACTCGACAAGAGAAAAAGCAAAGACGAAAAATAATAACAATTAAAATAGTAGAAAATTATGGGAAAAATTATTGGTATCGACTTAGGAACAACCAACTCATGTGTTGCCGTACTGGAAGGTAACGAACCGGTTGTTATTGCAAACAGCGAAGGTAAAAGAACGACTCCTTCAATCGTTGCATTCGTTGAAGGCGGCGAACGTAAAGTTGGTGATCCCGCAAAACGTCAGGCTATCACCAATCCGGAAAAAACTATATTTTCTATCAAACGTTTCATGGGTGAAACTTACGACCAGGTTCAGAAAGAGATCAATCGCGTACCTTATAAGATAGTACGTGGCGATAACAACACTCCGCGTGTGGATATCGAAGGTCGTCTGTACACTCCGCAGGAAATTTCAGCAATGGTTCTTCAGAAGATGAAGAAGACTGCTGAAGATTATTTAGGACAGGAAGTAACAGATGCGGTTATCACTGTTCCGGCTTACTTTAGCGATGCTCAGCGTCAGGCTACAAAAGAAGCCGGTGAAATTGCCGGTCTGAATGTTCGCCGTATCGTGAACGAACCGACTGCCGCATCTCTGGCTTACGGTCTTGACAAGACCAGCAAAGATATGAAGATTGCCGTATTCGACCTTGGTGGCGGTACTTTCGATATTTCAATCCTCGAATTGGGTGACGGTGTATTTGAAGTAAAATCAACAAACGGTGATACTCATCTGGGTGGTGATGACTTCGACCACGTGATTATCGACTGGCTGGCAGAAGAATTCCTTCGTGAAGAAGGCGTTGACCTGCGCAAAGACCCGATGGCTTTGCAACGTTTGAAAGAAGCTGCTGAAAAAGCTAAGATCGAATTGTCAAGCACAACAAGCACAGAAATCAACCTGCCGTATATCATGCCGGTTAACGGTATTCCAAAGCACTTGGTTAAGACATTGACACGTGCTAAATTCGAACAGTTGGCAGACAGCCTGATCCAGGCTTGTATCGAACCGTGCCGTCAGTCATTGAAAGATGCAGGTTTGAGTACTTCCGATATCGACGAAGTAATCCTGGTAGGTGGTTCTACACGTATCCCGGCTGTACAGGCTATCGTTGAAAAATTCTTCGGCAAAGCTCCTTCCAAAGGTGTTAACCCGGATGAAGTAGTAGCTGTAGGTGCTGCAATCCAGGGTGGTGTATTGACCGGTGAAGTAAAAGACGTATTGTTGCTGGATGTTACTCCGCTGTCTCTGGGTATCGAAACAATGGGTGGCGTGATGACTAAGCTGATCGAAGCCAACACAACAATTCCGACTAAGAAATCGGAAACATTTACAACTGCTGTCGACAACCAGCCGTCTGTAGAAATTCATATCCTGCAAGGTGAACGTTCTCTGGCTAAGGACAACAAATCAATCGGCCGCTTCCACCTGGACGGAATACCTGCTGCACAGCGTGGTGTACCTCAGATTGAAGTTACTTTCGATATCGACGCAAACGGTATCCTGAATGTATCTGCTAAAGATAAAGGAACCGGTAAAGTACAGAGTATCCGTATCGAAGCATCCAGTGGTTTGAGCGACGACGAAGTAAAACGTATGAAAGACGAAGCTGCGGCCAATGCTGAAGCCGACAAGAAAGAAAAAGAACGTATCGACAAGCTGAATCAGGCTGACAGTATGATTTTCCAGACTGAAAAACAGTTGAAAGACCTGGGTGACAAACTTCCGGCTGATAAGAAAGCTCCTATCGAAGCTGCATTGAACAAGCTGAAAGAAGCTCACAAGGCCCAGGATATTGCAGGTGTCGATGCTGCCATGACTGAACTGAATACAGTATTCCAGGCTGCAAGCCAGGAAATGTACAATGCTCAGAATGCTCAGGGCGGTGCACAACCGGGACCTGACTTCGGACAGCAACAGGCCAACAACAATGCTGGCGGAGCTAAGGACGGTGGCGTAACAGATGTTGACTTCGAGGAAGTGAAATAAGATAGATTACATTTTCCACATAAGATGAAGAGCGATTGTCGGATTAATCTCCGGCAGTCGCTTTTTTTTACCAAAACACAACTCAAACCCTCTACATATTTCCTAAAAAAGAACGGCTACCAGGTTTCTTCCCGATAGCCGCTCTTTTTTCAATAACTCTATGACTCAGAAAATCGAAAAGCATCTGCATCCTTCCACGCCGGGAATTTAGCACGCAACTCCTCCAAATCACTCTTATTTAATGTACAGGTGCGAGTTATTTCCTCCCGTTTGCCGGCATCTGCCAGTTTCTTTCCTTTCGGAGAGAAGATCATGGAATCGCCCCGATAAGTAAACCCTTTACCATCGATACCCACCCGGTTCACACCGCACACATACGCCATATTTTCAATGGCCCTGGCAGGCAATAATGCTTTCCATACCTTTTTACGGGGTTCAGGCCAGTTTGCTACATATATTAATAGGTCATACTCATTATCCACGTTGCGGCTCCATACCGGGAAACGGAGATCATAACAAACCAGCAAACAGATATTCCAGTCTTTATACTTTATTACCGTACGTTTATCGCCAGCCGTGAAATGCTTATCTTCAGCAGCCATCCGGAATAAATGACGTTTATCATAATAATATTCGTCCCCTTCCGGAGTGATAAAGAAAGCACGGTTAAAATATTTTCCGTCTTCTTTCGCTATAAAACTACCGGCGACAGCCAGATTATATTTAGCGGCCCATCCCTTTATAGTCGGGACAGTCGGGCCATCCATCGTATCAGCCAGCTTTTCCACCTCCATGGAAAAACCGGTTGTAAAGGTTTCGGGAAGTACGGCAATATCCGTTTTCCCACTCACACGCCGGAGTAATTCTCCGTAATAACCAAGATTCTCGTCTCTGTCTTCCCAAATGATATGGGATTGAATCATACTGATACGTAAGCTGTCTGCCATAATAGTAAATTAAACTTTTACGAAATTTTCCGGATGACAAGCTGTCACATCCCGGTAACTTTCACGAATTGTACGAATATCCTTTTCTGCATCCCCGGTCGGATAAAACAATCCTTTAAACCCGGCTTCCTTCTTTGCATAATCAAAATAAGCGATCATGATAGGAACCTGTGCCTTTTCAGCAATATAATAAAACCCTTTCTTCCATTCTTCCACCTTTTTACGTGTACCTTCCGGTGTCACAGCCAGCTGAAAAATTTTGCGTTTATTAAACACCTCAACCATCTGGTCGGTTACCGAAGTCCGTTGATGACGGTCGACAGGCACACCACCCAGCCACGAAAACAATACATTGAACGGAAAAAAGAACCATTCTTTTTTGATTAGAAAACTGGCGTTACGCCCTAATGCCGTATAAAACAACTTTCCGACAATAAAATCCCAATTGCTGGTATGCGGGGCGACGCATATCACACATTTAGGCACATCTTCGCTAACTGGTCCCAGTTTCCATCCGGCCATGCGAAGAAGTGCCTTACAGATCGCTTTCTTCATTATTTTTCTTTGCTTAGCTCTCCTATTTCATTTGCAATAGCGTTGACTTCTGTCTGCAAATCAACTCTAAGTTTACGATAATACTCTTTTACCAGTGTTTTGTTGTCTTTGGCATCCGGAGTTCCGGCACGACGGATAAATTCATCCTGCATATCCAGTATCCTTGTCAACAGAACATCAGCTTTATCTTCCTCTACTCCAGGAATAAATAGCTTACAAACTAATACTTCAGAAAACAGTTCACCTGCTACATAGCTGATTTCTTTCTTTAAAATTCTTCTTTTAGCCATAATTTTCGCATTAAAATATCTACAAATCTACAAAATCCTTTATTAAATAACCAGGGCGACCGCACCAAAATTCCTCTAAAAAGTTTATCATTGCAAAATGAATACCTCTAATTATTTTTCAGAAGTGACAGATCCTCGTGTAACAGGTCGCTGTCTACA
>NZ_QSDP01000004.1:0-102475 GCF_003463685.1 Parabacteroides sp. AM58-2XD | reverse complement strand
CCACATTTCTCCTAGATAGAAACCTGTAAGAAATGGGACTAAAGTCCAATGAGATAACCCCTTGACTAATCCGTCAGCTGAAGCAGACGGCAAATAAACCTGTAACAAGCCTTGTTTTATTGACTGGCTTTAACACACCCCCTACCCCCTCTCGAGAGGGGAGCCAGGTACAACCTGTCAATAAACAGATGATTCAATTATTGCTAAATTGGAACATTGGCATATTGCCACATTGGCTCATTATTATCTATATCCTGCTCCCGTGTAGCCGGAGAAAAGAACATAAAAAAAAATACCTGTTGTTTTATACAAATCCCTTTCGTACTTTTGTAAGCTACTATAGAGATAAAAATGAAACAATATTTAGAATTGCTGAATCGCGTATTAGCCGAGGGAGTGAGGAAGGAAGACCGTACAGGTACCGGTACACAAAGTATTTTCGGTCATCAAATGCGATTCAATCTGGAAGAGGGATTTCCTCTGCTTACGACAAAGAAGCTGCATCTGAAGTCTATCATTTACGAGTTACTCTGGTTCCTTCAAGGGGATACCAATGCAAAATATCTGCAGGAACATGGAGTACGTATCTGGAATGAATGGGCAGACCCCGATGGAAACCTGGGACATATCTACGGTTTCCAGTGGCGCTCGTGGCCGGACTATAAAGGTGGTTCTATCGACCAGATCAGCGAAGCTGTCGAAACGATCAAACATAATCCGGATTCCCGACGGATCATTGTCAGTGCCTGGAATGTGGGTGACCTGGATAATATGAACCTCCCGCCTTGTCATGCGTTTTTCCAGTTTTATGTGGCAAACGGACGCTTGAGTTTACAGATGTATCAGCGCAGTGCAGATATATTCCTGGGCGTACCTTTCAATATTGCTTCTTACGCATTATTATTACAAATGATGGCACAAGCGACAGGACTTATAGCCGGAGATTTCGTTCATACGCTGGGGGATGCTCATATCTATAGCAATCACCTCGAACAGGTAAAGCTTCAGCTTACCCGCGAACCGCGTCCTCTTCCCCGGATGGAAATAAATCCGGACGTAAAAAACATCTTCGATTTCAAATACGAAGATTTCAACCTGACCGGTTATGACCCGCATCCCCATATCAAAGGAGAAGTGGCGGTATAAACGGTGACACTATTAATTCGGAATATAAACATTACTAATAAATCGATAAGTTTATGAGTACTATTTCAATTATTGCCGCTATTGCTGATGACAACGCGATTGGTAAAAACAACAAGTTGTTATGGCGTTTGCCTGCCGATATGCGACGTTTTAAAGATTTGACAACCGGCCACGCCGTAATCATGGGACGTAAAACATTCGAATCTCTGCCCAAAGGACCGCTTCCCAACCGGAAGAATGTAGTCCTGACCACCTTGCCGGAAGCCGGTTTTGTGAACTGCTTCGGTTGCGAATCGATGGGTTCGGCACTGGATATTTGTGAAAAAGAAGATGAAATATTCATCCTCGGCGGTGCATTGGTGTATCGTCAGGCTTTACGCATCGCAGACAAAATGTACATCACCCGCGTACATGGTGAGTTTAAAGATGCTGATACTTTTTTCCCTGTCGTAAACTGGGATTTATGGGAAGAAGTAGAACGCCAGGAATTCCCGGCGGATGCAAAACACGCTTATCCGTACACATTCCTGACTTACGTTCGCAAGAAATAAATGATAGTACAGATAGTTTCCTGTTCACGAGGGCCTCATAAATATTTTTGACGCCCTCGTGAATGTTTATGAGGACGTCGAAAACATTTATGAGGACGTCGAAAACAATAACCTTCCTATAGAAATCCTGAACCTTACACCTCCTCATTACTTATTACCACGCCAATTTATTATTACACCTTATTAACAAACAGTTTACATCTTTTTACCCTTTCTTTGTATCTATATAGCAAAGAACGTTGTTTAACATGTAAACCCATATAGATATGAAGATAAAAGCTATTATTGTTTCCGCCCTGATACTATGCTGTATTTCAGCGGTTATCATGTATACAAATGCGGCACAACCTAAAAATGAAAGCAAAATGATTACCGAGGCTATTCAAGGTAAAAATACACCGCAACTCATCAAAGCGCTGATCAGCCGGATGAAAGAACAACTGGATGTGAATGACGATGACTTCCCCGAACTTATCAAGGAAGTGGAAAACTATGCGGCCGAATGTAAAGAACCGGCTTCTACAGCCGTACTACACTCGATGGTTGCCGAGATGTACAATCAGTATTATACGATGAACCGCTGGAAGATTAATCAGCGGACCGACCTGGCCGGATACGTTCCCGAAGATATCCGCGAATGGACTTCAAACCTTTTCACGAATAAGATAAAGGAAGAACTGACCGCATCCCTGCAACCGGCGAAGCTGTTGCAGGAAACACCGGTATCCGATTTCAAAGCCATACTGGAGACTGGAAAAGACACGCCTGCCCTGCGCCCTACATTATATGACTTTCTGGCGTTCCGTGCTCTTGACATCGCTCCTTCCACAGAGATATATGAAGAACTTATTGCCTATCTGAACACGCAACCGGACAAAAAAGCAGCCATGCTTGCCAACCTGGACTATCTGAGATTCAAATATACCACCCGCTATTCCGAACAGGCAAGAAATAATTATACATCCGCACTGGATAGCCTGTTGGCCATCTACGGTAATAAAGATTATTCCGTGGAAATCATTGCAGCTAAACTGAATAACGGATTTTACGGATATGGAACAGAAGCCAATATGGATTCTCTGAAAACTGCCGAGTACGAACTTTGCAAAGAAACAATTGCCCGCTTTCCGAACTATGAACGGATCGGCCTGATAAAAAATAGGCTGGCCAATATGCAAAACCCGTTCCTGCAAGTCAACACAGACAATAATGTGTATCCCGGAAAAAAACTGACTCTAAAACTCAGATATCAAAATATCCGGCAGATTACCGCTCGCATATACAAGAGCCTGAAAACTCCGCAACAGACACTTAATTATAACACTCAGGATACTGCAAACAATTTGGGAACCCTGGTCAAAGAAGTTACTTTTTCATTAAAAGTACCGAATACCTATACCGAGCTGGATACGAGCCTCGTCATCCCGATGGACCAGACAGGATTGTATGAATGTGTTATTACCGCTCCCGGAACGAATCTGAAAACGAACAATCTATTCGAGGTAAGCCGCTTGGCTGCCATTTCGCGCAGTATGCAAAATGGAAATACGGAAGTATTGGTGACCGATTATTTAAGTGGCAAACCAATCACTGATGCCTCAGTAACTTATTATTCGGGAAAACGCCGTGAGATGCAACCACAGGGAACCGTAAAAACAGATAAAGACGGCATCGCTGTCTTTCCACATAAACACGATATGATGGCTTATCAGGTGGCCCGTCCGGGAGATTCACAAACAATGCTGACAGCCGTTTATCCGAACGGACGACGGGAAATCAGCCAGACAAAACGTCCGGAACTGGCCCTGTTTACAGACCGCGGACTTTACCGCCCGGGACAAAATCTGTATTTCAAAGGAATCGCTTACACAAATACGACCGACAAGCCTCATGCCATTGAAGGCGAAACGTTCAAAGTAACTCTCAGGGATGCGAACTGGAAAGAAGTGGCCACCAAAGAGTTCAAGACAAATAAATTCGGTTCTTTCAACGGTGAATTCACTTTGCCTCAGCAAACCCTTGGAGGAATGTTCACGCTGTCTACCGAATATCAAAGTGTGAATTTCCGTGTAGAGGAATACAAACGTCCCACTTTCTTCATTGATTTACTTCCGGTAAAAGGTGAAATTACGTTTGGCGACCTGGTGACAATCCAGGGAAAAGCACAGACTTTTTCCGGTATCTCCCTGCAAAGCGGAGAGATTACTTATCGTATCAACAAACGTCCCTTCTGGTTACGCAGCTACATCAGTAGTTTTTCTAACGAACAAGTAGCAGAAGGACAGGTTACTGTGAACAGCGACGGGACATTCTCTTTCAGTTTCCGTCCGGAAAAATCAAGTAGCAATTTCCCTGCCTATCAAAGTTATCTGGTCACAGCCACATTAACCGACAGCAATGGTGAAACCCAGGAAGCGACTTCCGTATTCTCTGTTGGGACATCAAGTATTGTCCTGAATACCGACCTTTCCGGACAGCTCGACAAAGATTCTGTAAAGGCTTCCGTATCGGCACAAACACTGAACGGTGAAAAAATAACAGTGAATGGGACTTATACGATAAACAGATTGGGCGACACCAAAAAACCGTCCAAATACGGAATCATTGAATATGAAGTAAAAGAACAGGTGGCAACCGGTAATTTTACATCCGGTAAAACGATTGATAAAAATGTATTCGCCAAACTAGCTTCCGGCCGTTATCAAATCAAGCTGGATGCAAATGATTCACAAGGACGTCCGGTTACTACAAAGCAGGATTTCATCCTATATAGTTTACGCGATAAAAGACCGCCGGTATTCATGCACACCTGGATGTTAGATGAAAAAGTCTGGTGTCTTCCCGGTGAAGAGGCGAAGATATTGTTTGGCACATCCGACAAAGACGCACATATTTTATATGAACTTTACCAGGACAACCAATGTATTTCACGCAAACGCATCGTACTGAGTAATGAAAACCATCTCTTCCGTATCCCATTCATGGAAAGCTACGGGGAAGGAGTCGTGGCACAATTTACCTTTGTAAAAGACGGCAAATTATATACATCACGAACTGATATTAAACGCCAACAACCGAATCTCTCATTGGCAATCAAACCGATTACCTTCCGTGACCATCTGCTACCCGGCAATAAAGAGACATGGAAATTCAGGATCTTAGATGCAGACTCCATGCCTGTTATTGCAGAAATGCTGGCCAGCATGTACGATGCGTCGTTAGATAAGATATTACCATCCGGTTCCTTCAGATGGAATTTCGACCCGAGAAGATATTTCTACTTGTCCGCCCCCTCTTTCAACAGAGGCATCGGCATGGATGATAAGACAGCTTATAAATCAGAAGAGTCGAAAAATGTCAATGTTCCGGATTATCAATATGACCGCTTGAACTGGCAAGGAATCATGAATTTCAGAAACCGTGGAATGTATGCCGGAGGCATCATGATGAAGTCGGCAGCCCCTATGGCCGCTGCTGAAGCACAGGTTATCGGTTACAGAACTCATGACGCTGCAACCGCTACCGGAAATGTAGAAATGGTTGCAGACGATGAAGTAGAGGTTGAATCAGATATGGCTGTCTTCTCTCTGGCAGACGGAGCTCCGGCTGAAAAGGGAATGTCAGAGCAGCAAGTTGTCCAGATACGCGAAAACTTCAACGAAACCGCTTTCTTCTATCCGTCATTACTGACGAATGAGGAGGGAGACGTCATGGTACAGTTCACGTTACCGGAAAGCAATACGACCTGGAAGTTCCAGGCACTGGCCAATACGGAAGACATGAAATACGGCATGCTGACCAAAGAAGTCATCAGCAGCAAACCATTGATGGTATTGCCGAACCTGCCACGCTTCATGCGCCAGGGTGACGAAGTATCCGTCAGCACACAGGTTATCAACAATTCAAAAGCGACTATCAACGGACGTGTCAGCCTTGAATTGTTCGACCCGGCAACCGACCAACCGGTTATCTGTCTGACAAAATCACAAAAGCCGTTTACCTTGTCTGCCGACAGCATCACCACCGCTTCATGGACTTTCCGCGTACCGGAGACCACCAATCTGATTGGTTGCCGCATCGTAGCAGATTCCGAATCCGGTAGTGACGGTGAACAACATTTGATTCCGGTTCTCTCCAACCAAATACTGGTAACGGAAAGCACACCTTTCTACCTGATGGAGAACGGAGAAAAACAAATCCGGTTGTCGGGAAAGAATGGAACGGACAGCCGCAATCCGTTCAGAATGACATTGGAGCTGACAGGCAATCCAATCTGGTATGCCGTACAGGCTTTGCCTACGCTTACCCAACCGACAAATGACAATGTCATTTCCTGGTTCGCCTCTTATTATAGCAATACGCTGGCTAATTATATCGCAACAGCCAATCCGCGCATCCAGCAAGTAATCAGCCAGTGGAAGGCACAGGGCGGAACCGCTTCTACCCTTTATTCAAATCTCCAGAAGAATCAGGAGTTGAAAAATATCCTGCTGGAAGAAACTCCCTGGGTGCTGGCAGCCGAGAATGAAACGGAACAAAAACAGCGTTTATCCCTGTTGTTTGATATGAACCGGGCAGCACAACAACGCGAAGTAGCCATGCAACAAATAGTAAAGCTACAAAACGAAGATGGCGGATGGAGCTGGTTCAAAGGTTTCCCGGCAAGCCGCGAAATAACACTGTCTATCCTGAAAGGGATGTCCCAGTTGGTTGAAATGAGCGCCGTACAATACGGACAACAGGAAAAGGAAATGCAGATGAAAGCGCTCAAATATCTGGACAAACAAATGCAGTCCGATTATGAAAGCCTGCAAAAGAACAACAAGAAATGGCAGAGCAGCGTTCCGAACGCATTGCAACTCGAATTTCTCTATGTCCGCAGCGCTTACCGCGACATTCCGGAACTGGGTGATGCCCGCGAAGCAATCCGTTTCTATACAACGCAGGCAGAAAAGACCTGGGGCGAACAATCCCTTTACGGAAAAGGTGAAATCGCCCTGTTGATGTACCGCAACGGCAAGAAAGAGGTTGCCAATACGATATTGGCCTGGTTGCGCAAAACAGCCACCACGACTACCGAACAGGGTATGTATTGGGCCAATAACCGGAGAAGTAACAGTTATTTCACTTCGCCGATCGACACTCATTGCCTGCTGATGAAAGTGTTCAATACCTTATCGCAAGATAAGAAAGACACCGACCGTATGAAACAATGGCTGTTGAATCAGAAACGTACGCAGAACTGGGAATCTGTTCCTGCAACACTGAATGCAATCTACGCATTAATCCTGACCGGAAACGACTGGCTGAATGAAAATAATACCTGCACCGTAACATGGGGCGGCAAAACATACAGCACTGCCGAAGGTGAAACAGCCACCGGTTATCTGAAAGTGGTACTGGATGAAAAAGAAATTTCTTCCGGTAGTAATTCCATTTCCATTCGGAAGGAAGGAAATACACCTGCCTGGGAAGCCGTTTACGAACAGTATTTCGAAAACATCGACAAAGTGGAAAAACAGAAAGGTGTACTCAATGTTGAAAAGAAATTATTCATCGAAAACAACAGCGGCAGCGGCTTACAGATTGTACCGGTAGAAAACGGAAAGCTCCGCGTCGGAGACAAAGTAATCGTACGCCTGACTATCCGGACAGATCGCGAAATGGATTACGTATTCCTGAAAGACCTGCGCGCCGGCTGTTTCGAACCAGCCAACCAGCTATCAGGAACACAGTTCAGAGACGGAGTCGCCTATTACCAGTCGCCTACGGATGTTTCCGAAAACTTCTTCTTCAGCCGCCTGCCGGAAGGAACTTTCGTTATTGAATATCCGGTTTACGTGTCCCGCACCGGTGAATATGCCGGAGGACTAAGTACCATCCAATGCCTGTACGCACCTGAATTCGTTTCACATACGGAAGGCACGAACCTCACGGTTAATTGAAAATTAAAAATTGAAAATTAGGGATTGAATATGAAGAGTAGCAGAATGTTCTTATATCCGTCCAAAGGTAATTTTCAATTTTCAATTCTCAATTTTCAATTCAATTGTCTATCTTTGTAGAATAAACAATAGCTAAATAAAAAGTAAAATGAAACAGATTATTTTTATTTTTATGGCGATCCTGCTTGCTACAGGAATGGCCTCAGCTCAGAAAAAAGCTGTTATCGCAGCAGACGAAACCTCTCATGACTTTGGACAGATAAAAGAAGCTGACGGAAAAGTTTCCGCGACATTTGTCGTAAAAAACACAGGAGATGCGCCGCTGGTTATTACCCGCGTCATCGCTTCCTGCGGTTGTACGACTCCGGAATGGACAAAAGAACCGATCGCTCCGGGAGCAAGCGGAGACATCAAGATAACATACGATCCGAAAGGACGTCCCGGCCCGTTCTCAAAAACAATTTCTGTTTACAGTAACGGGAAAACCGGAAGTTTTATCCTGACAATACGGGGAGAGGTAATTTGATTTCCAACAAGCAAAACTAAAAACAAAGAATGCTGAATATGAAAAGACTGAGCTTTATCCTTTGCGGCATATTATTCTTTGCTGTGCATATGGCAGCACAGAACGGAGCTCAGATAAGTGCAGACGAACTGACGTACAACTTCGGTACAATCGCTGAAGCTGACGGACCGGCCAGTCATACTTTTGAAATAAAAAATACGGGAGACGGCCCACTCGTCATCACCCGTGTTACAGCGTCTTGCGGTTGTACGCAGCCGGAATGGACAAAAGAGCCGGTCGCTCCGGGAAAAACGGGTAATGTAAAAGTAACTTACAACCCCAAAGGCCGTCCCGGCCCTTTTTATAAAACGATTTCCATATTCAGCAATGGTAAGAAAGGCAGTTATACACTGGCAATCAAAGGGAATGTGACACCGAAACCGCTTACACCGGTTCTAATTTACCCGTATTCGATTGGTGACCTGAAGATGCAGACCAAGACGGTCCTGTACAGCAGTATCCGTCCCGACGAAACTCTGGGTGAAAAGATCAGCGTAAAGAATGAAGGAAAGACAACCCTGACAATCCATCCGGGAAAAGTTCCTCATTTCCTGACTGTCGAAGTACATCCAACCCAACTGGCACCGGATGAAGTCGGTGAAATAACTTTACTCCTCGATGCCAAAGCAACCAAAAGAAAAGGCCGGGTTACAACAGAAATACCTTTAACGATCGAAAGTATAGGTCAGAAAGATGTTTCCGGTGGAGTACATGTCGCAGCCAATATCATCGACAACTTCGGTAAACTTTCGGTTGCAGAAAAGGCACAGGCACCGGTTGCACAGTTATCCGGCACATTACTTGACTTCGGCAAATTACCGGAAAAGGGAAGTTTCATTCCTCTGATCGGTGGAAAAGTGACCGGTACTGTCGACGTGACCAACACCGGGAAGTCTCCGCTTATCATCCATAGCTTTACCTGCGACGATGAACGGGTAGATATTTCAGGAGGAAAGAAAGAAGTAAAACCGGGAACAACGGCGACATTTAAAATATCAGTCCGTCCGCGAGAGATCAAGACGAAACTGGAAGCACTAGTAAATATTGTATGTAACGACCCGAACGGTCCTGTTCGCCTGATAAAGGTAACAGCAGAGAAATAATAAGCCAATTAAAACAATGTGCCAATATGCCAATGTTTTTTTCGATTGGCATATTGGCACATTAGCACATTAAATAATTATTCATCATGGAACATCCCGAAAACGACGATCTTTACAGAGGATTAAAGGTAAACAAGGGAGTAGCCGACGTACCGACTGTAAACCCATACCTCAAAAAAAGACTACGCAGAGAATATACCCCTTCCGAGTTCGTCGAAGGGATACTGAAAGGTAATATAACCATCCTCAGCCAGGCTGTCACGCTGGTTGAAAGTGCGAAATATGAACATCAGCAAATAGCCCAGGAAATCATTGAAAAATGTCTTCCGCATGCAGGCAAATCAGTCCGTATCGGTATTACGGGTGTTCCCGGAGCCGGAAAAAGTACGTCTATCGATGCTTTCGGCATGCACCTGATCAAAGAGGGACGCAAACTCGCTGTATTGGCTATCGACCCGAGTAGCGAACGATCCAAAGGTAGTATTCTCGGTGACAAAACCCGTATGGAAGCCCTGTCACGTGAGAAAAATGCGTTTATCCGCCCTTCCCCCTCGGCAGGATCATTGGGAGGTGTCGCCCGCAAAACACGTGAAACGATCGTTTTGTGCGAAGCTGCCGGCTTCGATACCGTATTCGTTGAAACGGTTGGTGTCGGACAGAGTGAGACGGCTGTTCACTCGATGGTCGACTTCTTCCTACTCATCCAGTTAGCCGGCACAGGTGACGAGTTGCAGGGCATCAAGCGTGGTATTATGGAAATGGCAGACGGGATCATCATCAACAAAGCGGATGGCGACAATATCGATAAGGCAAAGCTGGCTGCTGCCCAGTTCAAGAACGCTTTGCACCTTTTTCCACCCGCTGATTCCGGATGGTTTCCCAAAGTGCTGACTTACTCCGGATATTATAATTTAGGTATCAAGGAAATCTGGGATATGGTCGGTGAATATATGGAATTTACTAAAAAGAACGGCTATTTCGGTTATAAGCGGAACGAACAAGCCAAGTATTGGATGTACGAAAGCATCAATGATACATTACGGGAAACATTCTATCACAATCCGGCTGTAGAAAGCATGCTGTCTTCCACCGAACAACAGGTGCTAAAGAATGAGATCAGTTCATTCGTAGCTGCCAAAAGAATGATGGACCTGTTTCTGGAAAACCTGTCAAAGAAATAAACTTAATTGATATATAAAAAGAAAGCCCGTCGGATCATTTGATTCAACGGGCTTTTTTATATTCTCTTTTTCAATGCCGGATCAGATAGAAGACACACGCAGTGTATTCAGCAGATCACGGTTGATCGGTTTGTCATTCTTGATCGCTTTTGAGAACGGAACATATACGATCTGGTCATTCTGGATACCCATCATGACATTACGCTGAT
Organism: Parabacteroides sp. AM58-2XD; assembly: GCF_003463685.1. Lineage (NCBI taxonomy): Bacteria > Pseudomonadati > Bacteroidota > Bacteroidia > Bacteroidales > Tannerellaceae > Parabacteroides > Parabacteroides sp. AM58-2XD. The sequence continues at coordinate 91,775 of NZ_QSDP01000004.1, read as the reverse complement.
CATCCAGCAAAGCATCAACGGCTGCAACTCCCATGCGGGTAGCCAGAATACGGTCCTGGGCTGTCGGAGATCCGCCACGCTGCAAGTGTCCGAGGATAGATACACGAACATCAAATTGCGGATATTCAGTTTTCACACGTTCGGCAACTCCCATGGCACCGCCGGTTACTTCACTTTCTGCAACCAATACGATACTACTGTTCTTCGATTTACGGAAACCGTTTTCGATCATTTCTGCCAACTGGTCTTTCTCCATGGAAATTTCCGGGATAATAGCCGCTTCGGCACCTGAAGCAATCGCACCGTTCAAAGCCAGGAAACCGGCATCACGTCCCATTACTTCGATAAAGAACAGACGGTCGTGGGAAGTGGCTGTGTCACGTATCTTATCCACACATTCCATGATAGTGTTCAATGCCGTATCATAACCGATCGTTACATCCGTACCATACAAGTCATTATCGATCGTACCGGGAACGCCGACTATCGGATAATTGAACTCCTGTGCAAAGATGCGCGCACCGGTCAACGTTCCGTCACCACCGATGGCGATCAGGGCGTCGATCCCCTCTTCCATTAACTTGTCGTATGCCTGCTTACGGCCTTCGGGAGTCTTAAACTCCAAACAACGAGCTGTCTTCAATATTGTTCCACCACGCTGGATGATGTTACTTACATTTTGTGTCTTGAACTCTTCAATCTCACCTGTAATCAATCCTCTGTATCCTCGGAAAATACCTTTAACTCTCATCCCGTTATAGATAGCGGAACGCGTCACTGCACGGATGGCAGCGTTCATTCCGGGAGCATCACCTCCGGACGTTAAAATGCCAATACATTTAATTGTAGACATAGCGTCTTTATTTTAAATTATTCGCGGCAAAAATAGTAATTATTTACCAACATTCTTTCATTTTCTCTTAAACTTCATGAAATCTTAACCGTTTTATCACCGGCTTGCATTCAACTCCCGGATACGCACGGCAACCTCTTCCATCAGCCATTTAGGGGTCGATGTGGCACCGCAGACTCCTACACGGCGGACACCGGCAGGCAGCGGTTCGGTTATCTCTTTTACCTCAGAAATAAAGAGAGTATTCGGATTTGCTTTCCGGCATTCTTCCAGCAACATCTTACCGTTCGAACTTTTCTTTCCCGCCACAAAATAAACCCAGTCATGGCTGGAAGCAAAGGCCTTTATATTTGGAAGGCGGTTTGCCACCTGACGGCAAATCGTATCGTGGTATTCAAAACGGGTATCCTCCGTTTTCCGTTTATATATTTCTTCCACGATCTTACGGAACCCGTCCAAAGACTTTGTCGTCTGGGAGAAAAGACAAATATCACGGCTGAAATCCAAACGGTCCAGGTCTTCTATCTTTTCAACCACAATGGCCGTACCATCTGTCTGGCCGACAAGGCCGTTTACTTCGGCATGTCCTTTTTTGCCGTAAATCACCAGTTGTGTTTTATTTTCACGCGTCTCTTGATAACATTTATGTATCTTCCGTTGCAACTGGAGCACAACCGGGCACGTTGCATCGACGATCGTTATCTCATTCTGCTTTGCAATCTCGTAGGTAGAAGGAGGTTCTCCATGTGCACGAAGCAAGACTTTTTTTCCTTTCAGCCTGGAAAATTCATGGTGATCGATAGTGCGTAATCCTTGTGCCTGAAGACGTTCTACCTCCAGGCTGTTATGTACAATGTCACCCAGGCAATACAGGATATCTGTGTTGTCCAGTTCACGTTCAGCGCTTTCAATAGCTGTAACAACTCCAAAACAGAATCCGGAACCTTTATCTATTTCGACTTCAATCATGATTATTTATTCCACCGCAGCTTTATTATATTGAACAAGAAGCCACGCTTTTTGTTCAGCGATAGTCATGTGCGAATTATCCAGCACCACAGCATCATCGGCCTGGCGCAGCGGACTTTCTTTACGGGTAGAATCGATATGATCCCGCGTCTTCACATTTTCAAGTACTTCTTCGAAAGAAGCGGCCTCCCCTTTTGCTTTCAGTTCATCCAGACGGCGCTGCGCACGTACTTCCGGACTGGCTGTCACATAAATTTTCAATTCTGCCTCCGGAAATACAACCGTACCTATATCTCTTCCGTCCATGATTATACCTTTCTCCTTGCCCATCTCCTGCTGCATGGCAACCAGCGCACGGCGAACGAAACCCAAAGTCGCTACCGGACTGACCCATCTGGCTACTTCCATTCCACGGATTTCCTTTTCAACCTTCACGCCATTCAGATAAGTATCCGGCCGGCCGGTTTCCGGATTAAACCGGAGAGATATATGGATATCATTCATCGATTCCTGAAGTTTCTCTTCATCGATCTGATCCCCTTTAAACAAATTATGCTGTATACAATATAATGTAACAGCACGATACATGGCACCGGTATCAATATATGTATAACCTATTTCCTTTGCCAAATCTTTTGCCATAGTACTTTTTCCTGTAGAGGAAACTCCGTCTATAGCGATTACTATCTTTTTCATTCTTACATTTATTTATATTTCCTAAGGTTTAAAATCGGCCAGCGTAGTCGAAACACTCATCATCATCGACATAGCCGACGGATGATATTTAGCAAAAGAGACACCGACATCAAACATCTTTATCTTCACGCCGGCTCCGGCAGAAAAGCCTGCCAACCCGTTTCCGCCTCCCTGCAATTTCATATCCATTTTAGTCTTCGGATTGAATCCCACCCCAATCCAGAAGTTTTCGCTGGTATATAATCGATACCGATTACCAGATGCTTAAATAATGCTTTGGCAAAATTATCACCTTTATACTCTTTATCCGCATTATCTATATAATCAAATTTCCAACGATTCAGATACATAGCCGTTAGTGACAAACGCAAAGGGGCATGGTTCATCTTTTTAGAAATCCCCATCTGGATATCCCACGGCATTTTTTGGCGGTCTTCATAATAAGGCTTCAACTGTGCCCCGATATTTTTCAGTACGACACCGAATGAAAACTCCTTTTCCGAATTATAATAACTCAGCCCGGCATCGAAACATAATCCCAACGAGGTGTAAATATCATAATTGGAATAAAGGAACTTCATGGAGACACCGCCCCGCCAGCGTTCAGAGAGATCATACGAAAAGAAACCGTTCACAGCGATATCACTGGCTGTGAAGTCACCTGTCGACTGATTATTCTCATCCATTCCCTTGAATTTCCCGTTATGGAAATAATGGACTCCTGCTCCCCAGGCTCCACGTTCACGAAATGCTTTAGTAAACAGGGCGCTCCCCACGTTCACATCTGCAATATAATTCATGTAATCCAGATTGATCATCCCGTCCATTTCACCTCCAAGCAGCGCCGGGTTGTGAAAGATAAGGGACGGATCACGTTCTACCAATGACACGGTATGCCCCCCCAAAGCATTGGCCCTGGCAGATGATGGTAAAGTCAGAAATTCAAACACCTGATCTCCGGATTGTGCCGCGACCGATTGTAAAACGAAAGAAAAGAACAATATAATTAATGTATGTCTCATATTTTCTTAGCAAAATGCGTACAAAGATAAAATGCAGTTATAATATATTCCATAAAGAGAAACGGAAAAAACAGGAAAAAGGTATATAAACACCATTATTTTTATTTTGGTTCAAAAATAAAGTGAAAATATTGAAGTATTTCTCCCTTTTTATATTGGGATATAAAATAATTTGTATTTTTGCAGTACAGGAAAACACATCTTTAAACATTATAAGAGTATGGAAGTTAAGAAATCACCGAAAGCGGACTTGGAAGGAGGCAAAACACTCGGTATCCTGATGGGTATGATTGTGGGTTTGGCTGTTCTGTTCGTTGGGTTCGAATGGGGAACCCGTGATATCGAAATCGTCAAGAATGAAGGCGTAGCTGATATCATCGCTGAAGAAGAAATTGAAATTACAAGACCGGAGGACACTCCTCCGCCTCCACCGCCACCCCCTGCGCCAGCTGCCGTAGAACAGCTGAACATCGTGGATGACGACGTGGAACTGGACCAAGTGGATATCATCTCATCTGAGGACGACCAAAGTTCTGCACAGGTAGAAGCCTATGTAGCTCCGGCAGTCGTTGAAGAAGAAGAAGAATCCGCTCAACAGATCTTTACCGTTGTAGAAACAATGCCGGAATTCCCGGGTGGACAGGGAGCACTGCTTCAGTTCCTCGCCAAATCCATCAAATATCCGGTTATTGCACAGGAAAACGGTATCCAAGGTCGTGTTACTTGTTCATTCGTGGTTAATAAGGACGGTTCAATCGTTGACGCAGAAGTTATCCGCGGTGTAGACCCTTCTTTGGATAAAGAAGCTATCCGTGTGATCAACACCATGCCGAAATGGTCTCCTGGTAAGCAGAGAGGTAAACCAGTACGTGTTAAATATACAGTACCTGTTACCTTCAGATTGCAATAATATTTTTTTAACATACTAAAAAAGGCTGCTGTGAATTTGCAGCCTTTTTTATTTCGTCTTATCCGTAATTTTAATCTATATGTTGTCTTTCAATGAGATCCTGGAAAAAGTAGAACATGAAGTTTCCCAACTGAGTTTTGAATATCCCCCCAAAAGTTTATATGATCCAATAGAATATATCCTGTCGCTTGGAGGAAAAAGGATCCGTCCGGCACTGGCTTTAATGGCCTGTAATTTATATAAAGAAAATATTGATAACGTCATCAACCCTGCATTGGGTGTTGAAGTATTCCACAACTTCACCCTGCTTCATGATGACCTGATGGATAAGGCTGATAAAAGAAGAAATAAACCGACTGTCCATAAAGTATGGAACGACAATACGGCCATCCTTTCCGGAGATGCCATGTTGATTGCAGCTTACCAGCTGATCGGAAAAACAGAACCAGACTATTTAAAGGAAGTATTCGACCTGTTCACAGAAACAGCACTCGAAATATGCGGAGGACAGCAATATGATATGGAATTTGAATCCCGCATGGATGTTACCGAGCCTGAATATATAGAAATGATCCGGTTAAAAACAGCGGTTTTACTTGCTTGCAGTTTAAAAATCGGAGCAATTACAGGCGGTGCATCCAAAGAAGACGCTGCCAACCTGTATGACTTCGGTATAAACATCGGACTGGCTTTTCAGCTACAGGATGATTTGCTGGACGTCTATGGAGACACTGCCACTTTCGGAAAAAATATCGGAGGCGACATCACCTGCAATAAAAAGACATTCCTGCTGATACATGCGTTTGAACTGGCTTCACCCGAACAAAAAGCAGTCCTGAATGACTGGATCGGCAAAACGACATTTGTAGCGGCAGAAAAGATCGAAGCTGTCACTGCTATATATAATGAATTGCATCTGAAAGATATTACCATTGCTAAAATGCAGGGATATTACGATAAGGCAATGGAGCATTTATCCCGATTGAACGTTGCCCCGGAGAAATTAAACATATTAAAAGAGGTCAGTAACCGTTTAATGTACCGCCAGTCTTAAAAAATGAAACTAATAGATACGCACAACCATTTGTATCTGGAAGATTTCGATCCGGAACAAGAGGTGCTGGTAAACGCCGCCCGTGAATCGGGTATCGATACGCTCCTGCTCCCCAATGTAGATGTCGAAACTATCGGCCGGATGCATGATCTATGTGATCGTTTTCCTGATTTTGCCTATCCAATGATGGGGCTGCATCCGACCAGTGTGAACGGAGACTATGCCGGAAATCTAAAAACGACAGAATCCTATCTGGGGAAACGGACTTACTGTGGAATCGGGGAAATCGGGATCGACCTCTACTGGGATAAAACCTATCTGAAAGAACAAAAAATAGTCTTTGAAGAACAGTTGCGATGGAGTATCGACCTGGACTTGCCGGTTGCCATCCACACCCGTGAAGCCTATTCCGAGGTATTGGACAGTATCCGTAAAGTCGGTGCGGACAAATTAAAGGGTGTTTTTCATAGCTTTACCGGTACAACAGACGAATTGGAGGAGATCGGAAAGCTAAAAAATTTCAAACTGGGAATCAATGGTGTCATAACTTTCAAAAATTCGAAACTGTCGGAAACTATTCAATGCACCGACATGAATCATATAGTACTGGAAACCGACGCTCCCTACCTGGCTCCGGTGCCCTACAGAGGGAGAAGAAATGAACCAGTATATATATGGAAGACGGCAGAGAAGGTAGCGGACACATTCGGTCTTACGCTTGATGAAACCGTACAAATAACAAGAAAAAACGCCTTGGATTTATTCAAAATTCCAAATAAAAAGGCTTAGTTTCAAATTTTAAGGTCAGATGCAAAATTTATTCCCTCAGATATTGTGTATATGTCAAGCAAAAACTTTAGATTTGTGCACTGAAACGTTTGCATATGGGAATTTTTTCGTATTTTGCGCTCGTTTTAGAGGAGACGAAGGCTGAAAATTGGAGAGATGCTCGAGTGGTTGAAGAGGCACGCCTGGAAAGCGTGTATACGCCTAAAGTGTATCGCGGGTTCGAATCCCGCTCTCTCCGCTTAAATACCATGAGGATATTATTAACAACAAAAATAAAAACAAATAAGAGAATTATTAATCTTAAAAATTAAACACACAATGAAAAAGTATTTTGCAAAAACATTCTTGGGTATTTGCGCCCTTGGAACTTCTACTGTAGCATTTGCTCAAGAGGCTACTGAACAAGTTGTTGAAGGTGGCATGTATCAGGCTTTAAAAACTAAGTTTATCGAAGGTGGTGCCGACTTCATGAGTTTGGTTGCTATCGCTTTGATTTTCGGTTTGGCTTTCTGCCTTGAAAGAATTATTTACTTGAATCTGGCTGAAACTAATGCAAGCAAATTATTAAAAGGTATTGAAGATGCACTTGATAAAGGTGATGTAGAAGGAGCAAAAGCTATCGCTCGTGATACAAGAGGTCCTATCGCATCTATCGCTTACCAGGGTTTGATGAGAATTGACCAGGGTATCGACGTTGTTGAAAAATCAATCGTTTCTTACGGTGGTGTACAGGGTGGTCTTTTGGAAAAGAACATGTCATGGATCACATTGTTTATCGCTATGGCTCCGTCATTAGGATTCTTGGGTACTGTAGTAGGTATGGTTATGGCGTTCGACAAAATCGAACAGGTTGGTGATATCAGCCCGACGGTTGTTGCCGGTGGTATGAAAGTGGCTTTGATCACAACAGTAGGTGGTCTTGTTGTTGCTTTGATCCTTCAGGTATTCTATAACTATTTGTTGAGCAAATTGGAAGCTATCCTGAACCAGATGGAAGATGCTTCAATCACATTGATCGACATGGTTATCAAATACAACCTTAAATTCAAAAAATAATTTAGAATTATGGCAGTTACTAAAATAAGAAAAGTATCCAGCTGGACATTACTGATTACTTCTATTATCAGTCTTGTCGTATTGGGTATGTTCTACGCAGGAGGCGTTGTAGACCCTTCTGTTGAAATGAAAGAGCCTATTTATACAGGCTTATTGCTCAACTGGACCTCTGTACTGTTTTTTGTTACAATTATCAGTACAGTAATATTCGCCCTCTGGCAGTTCGCATCATTATTGAAGACTAGTCCTAAATCAGCACTGACTTCATTAATTGTGGTAGTTTGCTTCGCAGCAATGTTATTCATTACTTATTCCATTGGTGACCCGACTCCTTTGAAAGGTCTGAATACAGATTCACAAGAATACAATATTCCTCTGTGGTTGAAAGTAACGGATATGTGGATTTATTCTACTGTAGTTTTGATGATTCTGATCATCATCGCTGTTGCTGCAGGTTCTGTAAAAAGAATGCTTAATAGATAATAGTAATAACGAATCGATAAAACAAAAAAAGCGATATGGCAAAAAAGAAAAGAAAAGTGCCCGCAATGAATGCGACTTCTTCAGCCGATATTGCTTTCATGTTGCTTATCTTCTTCCTTATTACTACATCAATGGACACAGATAAAGGTTTGGCAAGACGTTTGCCGCCTCCTGTACCCAAAGATCAGAAGAAAAACGAAGAAATGGATATCAAAAAGAGAAATATCATGGTCGTGCTGATCAACAGTAACAACCAGATTCTCTGTAATAACGAATTCATTGATATTAAGCAACTGAAAGACAAGGTTAGAGAATTCATTGAGAATCCTTATAACGATGAGCATAAACCCGAAAAGGTAGAAATTGACGTACCGTTCTTCGGCAAACAGATGGTAACAAAAAATCATGTTATCTCTTTGCAGAACGACCGGGGTACGGAATACCAAGCATACATTGACGTACAGAACGAATTGGCAGCAGCCTATAACGAACTGAGAGACAAAGTATCCCGAGCCAAATTCGGTAAAGCTTTCGCAGACTTGGATGAAGATCAACAAAAGGCTGTGCAGATGATTTATCCGCAAAAGATATCAGAAGCAGAACCTAAAAATTATGGAGACAAAAAGTAATGGGAAAATTTAGTAAAGCAGGCGGCAGAGAGATGCCTGAATTGAATACCTCATCATTACCTGACTTGGTATTTGCCTTCCTGTTCTTCATCATGATGGTTACATCTATGCGTGAAGTTACTTTGAAAGTTGTATTCCAGGCTCCTCAAGCTACAGAGCTTCAGAAGTTGGAAAAGAAATCTTTAGTAACATTCATTTATGTAGGTAAACCGACTCAGGAATTAAGAGCTAAAATGGGTTCTGAAACTCGTGTACAGTTAAACGATAAAATCGCAGACGTAGATGAGATTCAAGATTACATCGCTCAGGAAAAGTCAAGTATGAAAGAGGAAGACCAGCCGTTTATGACTGTATCCATCAAAGCCGATAAAGAGACTAAGATGGGTGTTATCACAGACGTAAAGCAGGCGCTTCGTGAAGCATACGCATTGAAGATCAGTTACTCAGCCAGACAAGCTGTTGATTAACTAATTCAACGATAATAAAAAAAGGCAGGACTTCCGTTCTGCCTTTTTTATTGGAGTAAATTCAGCACTTACTCATTAACACCATATACATATCGGTGGATACAATTCTTTACCTCTTCGAATGATTGTTTCAGATCGATAGCTCCATAAGTCATCAGGCGCATTTCCAGCAAAGGTTCCCCCTGACGATAAGGAGGCTGAAAATAGACATGATCATCCAGCACATATCCCAAACGCTCATAAAAGCCTATTCTACGCTTACTCATTTCCTCGGTAGGCATTTCCACTTCCAACACGACAGGAGCGTCGCAAAGCGCCATAAACTGCTTCATCGACTCCCCTCCTATTCCGCCATTACGGGCAGAGGCGTCAATTGCAAAATGTTCCACATAAATAAACGTCCCGAAAGACCAGGCAGTAATAAAACCGGCATAAGCCTGATCTTTAAACAACGTATAAACAGTAAAACGGGGCTCATCTTTGACCAACTCCCGCACCAGCGAGAATGCCCGTCGCTCAACTTCCGGAAAGGAATCATTATATGTATTTTCTACTTTATCCAACAAAGGATCGGAAAAATCTTTTACCGGCCTGCATTCGATTACCGCACTTAAACTCATACTCTTATAATATTGATTGATTAATAAAAGAAAACTTACGAAATAAAATAATTGAGCGAATTATATCGTCTAATTATTATAGTTTGACTATATTTGTATCTAATTGTAATCATATAGAATAACAGAAATACAAATATACGTAAATTATGGCACACCATCAACTGGATGAATTGGATGAAAAAATATTAAAACTGATTATAGGTAATGCCCGTATGCCTTTCCTGGAAGTTGCCAGAGAATGTAACGTCTCAGGAGCCGCTATACACCAAAGAATACAGAAACTCACTAATCTGGGCGTTATCAAAGGCTCTGAATTCATTGTGGATAACACTAAAGTTGGCTACGAAACATGTGCTTATATGGGATTATTCCTGAAATCACCGGGACAATTCCCCTCTGTTACGGAAGCATTGAAGAAAATTCCAGAAGTAGTGGAATGCCATTACACGACGGGACAATACGATCTGTTCATCAAAATATATGCGAAGAACAACCAGCATCTGCTGAATATCATCCATAACAAACTCCAGCCATTAGGACTGGCACGGACAGAGTCACTAATATCTTTCAAAGAAGCCTTTAAAAGACAGATACCGATCGACCTGGATGACGAATAAAAAAATAAGGGACTTTTGAAATCAAAAGTCCCTTATTTTATGTACGAAAGTTATATCTTTTACTTTCGAAAGTCCCTTATTAGAATTCCGCATTGTTCGGAGTTCTCGGGAAAGGAATCACGTCACGGATATTCGTCATACCTGTAACAAACAGCAACAAACGTTCGAAACCTAAACCGAAGCCAGAATGAGGCGCCGTACCGAAACGACGGGTATCCATATACCACCAGATATCTTTTTCGGGTACTCCCATTTCAGATGCACGTTTTGCCAGCTTTTCGTAATCTTCCTCACGCTGTGACCCGCCGATGATTTCTCCGATCTTCGGGAACAATACGTCCATAGCACGAACAGTCTTTCCGTCATCATTCTGCTTCATATAGAATGATTTGATCTCTTTCGGATAATCAGTCAAGATAACCGGACATTTGAAATGTTCTTCCACCAGGTAACGTTCGTGTTCAGAAGCCAGGTCAGCCCCCCAGTATATCGGGAATTCGAAGGTATGTCCTTTGGCTACCGCTTCTTCCAGAATCTTAACACCTTCCGTATAAGACAGGCGGATAAAGTCATGTTTCAAGACAAATTGCAGACGTTCGATCAACTCTTTATCAAACATATTGTTCAGGAACTGGATATCATCCATACAGTTATCCAGAGCCCACTGTATACAATATTTGATAAAGTCTTCCGCCAATTGCATATTTTCAGCAATCTCATTGAAAGCAACTTCCGGTTCGATCATCCAGAACTCAGCCAGGTGGCGCGGTGTATTGGAGTTTTCGGCACGGAATGTCGGTCCGAACGTATAAATAGCTCCCAAAGACATGGCAGCCAATTCACCTTCCAACTGGCCTGAAACAGTCAGGCTAGCCTGCTTTCCAAAGAAATCGTCTTCATAAATGATAGAGCCGTTTTCATCCTTTTTCAGGTCATACAGATTCATTGTCGTCACCTGGAACATCTGTCCGGCCCCTTCACAGTCTGAAGCTGTAATGATCGGTGTATGGAAATAGAAGAAACCTCTCTCATGAAAGAACTTGTGGATAGCGATCGCCATGTTATGACGGATGCGGAACACGGCACCAAACGTATTGGTACGCGGACGCAAATGAGCTATTTCACGTAGGAATTCAAGCGAATGACCTTTCTTCTGCAACGGATAAGTAGCAGGATCGGCTGTACCGTAAATCTGAATTTCGGTAGCCTGGATCTCTACATTCTGACCTTGTCCCAGAGATTTAACCAATTCACCGTTCACACTGATACAAGCACCGGTCGTAATCGGTTTAAGGTATTCTTCACCCAATTTTTCCACATCCACAACGATCTGAACATTATTTATTGTAGAACCGTCATTCAGCGCGATAAAGCTAACCTGTTTACTACCACGACGGGTACGAACCCATCCCTTCACGTTAACGGTTGTACCGTAAGCTTCGCTTTTCAGTACATCTACAATTTTTGTTCTAGTAATTGTTTCCATGTTTATATGTTTATTCTTAGATAATCAAAACAAGATAGCCGGTATTGTCAACCGGCTAATCTTTGTATTATTCAAAAGCACCCATTCGGAGCGCGTTCACTTCACGTTCGTTCAGATAACGCCATTTTCCTCTTCCCAGGTTTCTTTTTGTAAGTCCGGCAAAATATACACGATCCAGTTTCGTCACATGATATCCCAGTGATTCGAAGATACGGCGAACGATACGGTTACGTCCCGAGTGGATTTCGATACCCACCTGGCTCTTGTCGTCTTCGCTTGCATAGCTGATTGCATCTGCATGGATTTCGCCGTCTTCCAGCTCCAGTCCGTTAGCAATCTTTTCCATGTCTTCGATAGAGACATTCTTATCCAACCATACGTGGTAGATCTTCTTCTTCTTGAATGACGGGTGAGTCAGCTTGGAAGCCAGGTCGCCATCATTAGTAAGAAGCAATACACCGGTTGTGTTACGGTCGAGGCGGCCTACCGGATAAATACGTTCCTGGCAAGCATTCTTCACCAGATCCATAACGGTAAGACGTTCCTGAGGATCGTCGGAAGTAGTTACACAGTTTTTCGGCTTATTCAACACGATATAGACCTTGCTTTCGATCTGTACCGGTTTGTCGTTGAATTCTACCTTATCCTGGCGGGTGATTTTTGTACCCAGTTCAGTAACCACTACATCATTTACTTTCACAGCACCGGCTGTGATAAATTCGTCAGCTTCACGACGTGAACAAACACCTGCATTCGACAAGAACTTGTTCAGACGGATCGGTTCGTTAGGGTCAGCCAGTACTTCTTTATACTTCAACTGTTTCTGGAAGTTGTACTTGGCATTCGGGTTGTAATCGTTTGTACGGCGTTGCTGGCCACCCCCCGGACGTCTGTTGCCGTATCCGCTGTTGTTGCCATAACCACCGCCACGGTTATTATTACCGTACGAAGGTCTGCCACCACCACGATTGTCGCGAGAGTCATACGAATTTACGCGAGTATCACCCACTCTCGGTCTTCTTTTCTTCAGGCCGTCACCAGCAGCAGCACCTTCCGGCGAAGGAGTATAAGGTCTGCTTGGTCTTTCGTCATAGTTAGGACGAGAAGGACGGTTGTAGGAACCGCCACCACCATACGAACGGTCATTGTTGCCGTAAGAGGGGCGATTGTTGCCATAAGAAGGACGGCTGTTGTAGCCACCTTCACGATTAGAGTTATAACCACCTTCACGATTGTTGCCGTAACCGCCTTCGCGATTATTTCCATAGCCGCCACGGTTGTTATAAGATGGTCTGCTGTTATAACCACCACCTTCGCGGTTGTCATACGTACGAGGACGGCTCGGACGGTCTCCGTAAGAAGAGCGGTTATCCCCATAAGAATTATAACCGCCGCGGTCATCCCGGCTCGGACGGTCATATGGTCTCCGTTCATAGTTGTTTCCCTCAGGTCTGTTGTAACCTTGATTGTAAGGTCTTCTTTCACCTTCCTGATCTGTGTTTTCCCGTCTGATACTTGGTATCACCTTTCTAGGACGCGGTTGAGATTCTTCTCTTTCTTCTGTGCTCATTGTTGTAAATTAATAAATAATTAACTAATTGGTAACCTCACGGTTACGTTTATTTTCACACTAAATACCTGTATAATTATGCGGCGTAATCGCCTTTAATTCAGCTTTCACGGCATCACTAACCTGCAACGTTTCGATAAAGTCACTGATTGATTTTTCAGTGATTCCCTCATTTGTCCGGGTTAAGGCTTTCAAAGCTTCATAGGGCTTCGGATAACCTTCACGACGCAAGATCGTCTGGATGCCCTCGGCAACGACAGCCCAGCAATTGTCCAGATCCCGGTACAGGGCGTTCTCATTCAATAACAATTTACCCAGTCCTTTTGTTAAGCTCTTGAATGCGATTTCGATGTGTGCCAAAGGTACACCGACATTACGCAACACGGTAGAGTCTGTCAAATCCCGCTGTAGACGGGAGATCGGCAACTTTGTAGCCAGGTGTTCCAGGATTGCATTAGCCATACCCAAGTTACCTTCTGCATTTTCAAAGTCGATCGGGTTCACCTTATGAGGCATTGCCGACGAACCTACTTCGCCCGCTTTGATCTTCTGCTTGAAATACTCCATAGAGATATACTGCCAGAAGTCACGGTTCAGGTCTATCAAAATTGTATTAACGCGTTTCAAACCATCGAAAATGGCTGCCAGATTATCATAATTGGAAATCTGTGTAGTCCATTCCTCACGGCTCAGGCCCAGCACTTCATTCACAAACTTGTTTCCGAAAGCCTTCCAGTCATACTGCGGATAAGCCACATGGTGTGCATTAAAATTACCTGTCGCACCACCGAACTTGGCAGATACGGGAATAGCCTTTAATAAAGCGACCTGCTGTTCCAGGCGATACACAAACACCATGATCTCTTTACCCAAACGGGTCGGAGATGCAGGCTGCCCGTGTGTTTTTGCCAGCATGGAAACATTACTCCATTCTTCCGCATACTTTTTCAGCATGTCGATCACTTCCTGGATGCCCGGATAATAAACCTCGTTCAAAGCATCTTTTATAGACAATGGAACCGAAGTATTATTAATATCCTGCGAGGTCAATCCGAAATGGATAAACTCCTTGTAATCCTGCAAAGCCAGCAGATCAAATTTTTCTTTGATAAAATATTCAACGGCCTTTACATCATGGTTGGTTACGCTCTCGATCTCCTTAATACGGGTTGCGTCCTCCAGACTAAATTCCTTGTAAATTTTACGCAACGCTTCTTTGTTTTCCACTGTAGCCAGATTATTCAGCTGTGGAAGATACTCAGCCAGAGTAATAAAATACTCTATTTCGACTTGCACTCTATACTTGATAAGTGCATATTCTGAGAAGTAAGCCGCCAGGTTTTCGGCTTTATTTCTATATCGACCATCTACGGGCGATATGGCAGTTAGTGTTGAAAATACCATATTCATTTAGTTTATACACCTATATCCCTGAGTGTCCGGGCGATATACCAACGATATCGAATACTTATATACATTAATAATATAGAGATGCAAAGTTACTACATTTCTTCAGATTAAATGGTAGTAATGAATTTTTTTCGACTTTTTTGCTGAAATGTTTGGAGGTAATAAAAAAGCCGTATCTTTGCAGCGCTTTAGAGAGATAAGGCATACAAAATTTACTGAAGTAATGAAAGGGCGTTTAGCTCAGCTGGTTCAGAGCATCTGCCTTACAAGCAGAGGGTCGGCGGTTCGAATCCGTCAACGCCCACTAAAAGAAAGACTTGCAAGTAATTGTAAGTCTTTTTTTATTCTATATAATTCAGCTATAGACGCATCTGCTTAATTGATCCAAGAATACTACCCAAAATTTCTTGATGACAACAAAGATTCATGTGTTTTTTACCTACCCAACAATACTTCAATAACTTATAGGCTTATCAGACACTAATACATTCAAATCTAGAATAATTGAACTATCTGTTTAGTGACTGGTTGTAACTGGCTCCCCTCTTGAGAGGGGGGTAGGGGGTGTGTTAAAGCCAGTTAATAAAACAAGCCTTGTTACAGGTTTATTTGCCGTCTGCTTCAGCTGACGGATTAGTAAAGAATCTATCTCATTGGACTTTAGTCCCATTTCTTACAGTTTTCTATCTAGGAGAAATGTGGCTGAAGCCAAAAGAGAGAAACAACTTGTAAACCGTCAGCTGAAGCAAACGGCAAATGAACCTACAATAGTTAAGTAACTCTGATTATGGAGGTTGTATAGGCTGGAATATGACACACCCCCTTCCCCCTCTCCAGAGGGGAGCCAGGTACAACCGGTCAATAATTAGATAGCTCATATCTGATAATAACTGAGCAGTTTAAATACAATTTCCCTAATCTATAATACCTATATAAATCATCTCTTATCCCTTAAAACCTCCTGCAACATAGCAACCTTTTCTTTTTCTGCTTCCAGAAGTTTATCATAAAGTTCCACTATTTTATCAATGGGATTAAAGGTAGGACACCAATTAACAGCGGATGATTGATTATCAAATGTATTTGCAACAATATTAATAGAAGTTCCATCTTCCATTTCGGTAATGGCCTCAACAGGAATATTTAAAGCTTTAGCAATCTTTTCCAGTATTTCTATTTCCAATTTATCCCTTTTCTCATAACCGGACAAAGTAGCCTGTGAAACACCTATCTGTTCTGCAAGCACATCCTGATTAACATTTCGCCATTCCCTCCAACGACGAACATTCGCTCCATGATTACTTTTCTTTACTGTTGCCTCCATATTAATTATTGTATATGATTTACCTAATACAAAAGTAAGTATTAATCCTGATAATATTTTATTTAATAGAATAATATCAGCCGATAAGACTCCGAATAATATTACTACCACATTTAATAAGAAATCAGCTTACCTGATGAATCATCCCGTCTACATTTTATTCCTTTGCCTATCATTCATTAAACAGACAATAAAATGACTCAAAAAAACAATAGGAATTATGCAGAGCAAATAACCCTGGGATGCCTCGCAATCAACAAACCCCTTAGTTTTGTAAAAACGATTTTTCTTAACAGAGAACAGAATGAAAAACATTATATATTTAATGCCCAGAAAGAAACCAGCTTGGAAGTCCGGTTCGAGTCTTCGACACTGACTTGCTTATTCGATTCCAACAAAATGTGCAAAGGGGCATTTCTTTTCCTCGACGATACAATGGAACTTATTCATTATATCGATTATTGCAGTAAAACTTATCCGTGCGATCGGCTCCTTGAAGGATGGATCACACAGAATACCATAATCCAAATAAACATAGACACAAAAGAATGTAGTCTATTAATAGCACCTATCCGGCAAAACAAGGGATCGTAACCCTACTCTGCGACACCTGATTTTTACCTTCTCTTCTTCGACAGCGGCACAGAGATGAACCGGTCAATCGAAAATTTACCCGGACCGGCAATATACATTAATATAAATACAACCAGATAAATGAAAGCCAACTCTTTCACCGCAAACGCATCATTTCCGTGAATAACGAAAAATGCCATACACATGGTAAAGATCATCGGAATCATGGCCAACCGGTATAAGGCACCGAAGATAAATCCTATCGAACAAGCCAGTTCTCCAAAGATAGCAAGTCCTAGTGAAACCTGGCTACCAACTCCCAGCGGATCAGGGAATACAGCCGACATTTCTGAATAGTTAGTCCATTTCTGGATACCATGAGTTAACAACAATCCTCCGAAAAGGATACGTAACGCCAATAACAACAGCGAAATAGCTGTGCCGTCCGGTTTAGAGGGGAATAAAAATCTGTATATCGCCAACATATTATTTTATTTAATTACAATTAATGAACTTATATATAAAACAATAAAGAAAATAAAAGGTTCATTATTTTTCAGATCACAGACTTCCCTTTTCTTATCCAATCCGAATAAAGGGAACCGATCAGCTATTCTAATATAATAAAACAAATTAACTATCATACTATCATTTTCCTAGATACACACCTATATATCAATCATTTGAGCCATGATAGTTGTAGCTTTTAACTATCATTCAACTATAATAAAACCATCATTTCAGCGTTTTTCCCTGTAGGTATCGTCATCTACTCCGGCAAAAAGGCCTGAAACAGATTCATATTCTTCCTACCGGCTTGTTGTCCTACTACTTTTTTAGCAGAAAGCTATTGTTTTATTTTACAAGAATGCTTGCTTCTCGTCAGCGAGATCCCCGTTTCAATCCGTTTCACACCCCCATCCCGACGATGCTCAGACCCGGGTGTCGAGGGCATCGAGACCCGGGTGTCAAACAACTTTTGTCACTATATCGCTAACTTTCAACTATATATTTATAATAAAAATACACCAGCCCTCCTGTTTCAGAACAGGACATATGATAGATGCATGAGAGTTGAATGATAGTTGAAAACAGCAACCATCATAAGCCAAACAGCTGATATATAGATCCATATACTAAACAATGATAGTATGATAGTACATTTCAAAAATAGGTGTAGTATTCATCCCATATACAACAAAAAAAGCGACATCATACGACATCGCTTTTTCGTTGTGACCCGGGAGGGATTCAAACCCTCGACCTTCAGAACCGGAATCTGACGCTCTATTCACTAAGCTACCAGGCCAAAGACGGGGCAAAAGTAAATATAATATCGGAGGAAAGCAAATGTATTGAGGATGAGTTTTCACATTCTTTCTTTTTTCTGCCGAAAAACATAACTTCTGATATTTTGCAACTCTCTTTAGCAGATATACTGCCATTTTGCAAATAAAAAGGGCTGCTATATTGCTATTTTGCCATTAATCATTATCTTTGCCACGCATATTTAACAAACACAAAGCACAACAAGTATATGAGCTATCTAATTAAACCTGCGGGATATAAGGCTTTGCTTAACCTGTCTCAAACAGAAATGGGTATCAAAAAAATCAAAGACTTTTTCCAGCAAAACTTATCTTCCGAATTACGCCTGCGTCGTGTCACGGCTCCTTTGTTCGTTCTGAAAGGTATGGGAATCAACGATGACCTGAACGGAACCGAACGGGCTGTTACTTTTCCTATCAAGGACCTGGACGATTCAAAAGCTGAGATTGTCCATTCGCTGGCTAAGTGGAAACGCCTCACTTTAGCAGACTATAATATAGAAGAAGGTTATGGTATTTATACCGATATGAATGCTATCCGTTCGGATGAAGAACTGGGGAACCTGCATTCTTTATACGTTGACCAGTGGGACTGGGAACGTGTTATGAGCCCAAAAGAACGCAATATTGAATTTCTGAAAGAGATTGTGCGCCGTATCTACGCCGCTATGGTACGTACGGAATATCTGGTCTACGAAATGTTCCCGCAGATAAGGCCGTCTCTCCCCCAGCAGATTCATTTCATACATTCCGAGGATTTATTACAAAAATATCCTACCTTTACACCGAAAGAACGGGAAGACGCTATTGCCAAGGAATACGGAGCCGTATTCATCATCGGCATCGGATGCCAGTTGAGCAATGGACAGAAACATGACGGACGTGCTCCGGACTACGACGACTGGTCGACTGTCGCTGAAAACGGACAGGTCGGACTAAACGGCGACCTGCTTGTCTGGGACGACGTACTGAACCGCTCGATGGAACTATCCTCTATGGGTATCCGTGTGGATAAAGAAGCACTGCTACGCCAGCTAAAGGCTTGTAATGCGGAAGAAAAGAAAGAACTATACTTCCACAAACGCCTCTTGAGCGGCGAACTGCCCCAAAGCATCGGCGGCGGTATCGGACAAAGCCGTTTGTGTATGTTTTATCTGCGCAAAGCTCATATCGGAGAAATCCAGGCAAGCATCTGGCCGGAAGAAATGCGTCAGGAAGCCCGTGCTGCCGGAATGCTATTAATTTAACTTTCAATTATGGACGTAAAGATCGAACAAAGCTGGAAAGAACGGTTAGCCCCCGAATTTGAAAAAGATTATTTCAAAGAGTTAATCAACTTCGTAAAACAGGAATACAGTCACGGAGCAGTCTATCCTCCGGGACCATACATCTTTAATGCTTTCGAGCATTGTCCTTTTGATAAAGTAAAAGTAGTCATACTGGGACAAGATCCTTACCACGAACCGGGACAGGCTCACGGGCTTTGTTTCTCTGTTCAGGACGGGACTCCTTATCCTCCATCCCTGATCAATATCTTTAAAGAGATAGAAAGCGACCTGGGTACGCCTATGCCTAAAAGCGGTAATCTGCTGCGTTGGGCAGACCAGGGTGTTTTATTGTTGAATGCAACACTGACGGTCCGTGCACATCAGGCCGGTTCACACCAGAACCGGGGATGGGAAGCATTTACGGATGCGGTTATCCACAAACTGGCAGAAGAGCGCAGCCACATTGTTTATATCCTGTGGGGTTCATATGCACAGCGCAAAGGTGCTTTTATCGATGCTTCGCGCAATATGATACTCAAATCAGCACATCCTTCCCCCCTCTCCGCCTACCGCGGATTCTTCGGGAACAAGCATTTCAGTAAGACAAACGATTATTTGATAGCCACGGGGCAGACTCCTATAGAATGGTAAGATACCAGGATAAAGAAAGGGCGGTGAAAATAAATTCATCGCCCTTTCTTTATGTCTTTTCTAGCCTATGAGATCAATACCAGTCCTGACCTGAACGAACGCTGCTGCTCTGGTTATACTTCAAGTCTTTCAGCAGGGAAGAACTTACTGCTACAGAGAATGTGTACGACTTATATCCTCCCACCGGAACGATACTTGCCGACATCTGGAAACAGTGCAGGTTACGGGTTATATTACAGGTCATAAACGAAATCTTTTTGTTCTCGACATCGTAAGTGGCATTGAAGTTAAAACTCCAGTTCTTTGTCGGCTGGATATTTCCGTTAAAGCTCAGTGCATGTGTCAGCTTATATTTATATTCCAGCTTATTCGGATCGAAATCGCCATAACGCAACTGCATACTGTAATTGAAAGAAAGGCTCCACGGGATTTTCGAGATCAGATAACCATCCGAATCATACTCTCCGGTATCTTTCTTCTTGCCACGCAAACGGCCGCCTTCCTGAGTTCCTTCCGCATCCGCATTCTCACCATCCGCATTCTCGGCTGTCAGATTTTCCAATTCGCCGTCTCCTGCATTCTCTTCCGGGATATTACTATCCGTTTTACCTCCGAACCACTTCTTGAACGTATCGTTGTTGAAAGTATAGGAGAAGCTGGTTCCTGTTGAACGCAGACGTCCGATACCTTTGCCGGCTTTCCAACGGGGAATGTCCAGCCTTATCGGCTTTCCGTTTTTATCCGCACCATAGGTATAAGTATCGAATTGTCCGTTCAGATTCAACGTATAGCTCTTTGAGAACTTCAGACGCAATCCGACAGAGAGGTCACTCCATTTGAAAGAGTCCGCCGCCATATTATAACTCATCCCCAAGGATAACTTATCGATCAGGCTGATCTTTTTAAAGCCGGTAGTATCTTTATCCGACTTAATTTTCATTTCTACGTTATTATCCAGAGAGAAGTTCAAACTTCCCTGTTTTCCGCTTGGGATAGAACCATTGTGGGAAAAAGGAGAATAAACATAATCGATAGGATCGCCATTCGCATCTATATACTGATAATGATCATAGAAACCAAAGATGCTACCGCCAAAGTCAGGCGCGGCACTAATGCTGACAGAAGGCTCGAAACGATGGCGGATCATCTCCACTTTATCTCCCAGGAAAGGAAGCGGCTTGTAAAAACCATACAACGTAGTCGAAGCTGATAACGACGCACTGTAGTTATAAATACGATAGAATCCGTAAGTAGTATCACGGTTTACCAAAGTATTCAGGTGCGGATCGAACTGCTTGGTGATCTTACTGGTATACCAGCTTTCCTTGTAATTGAAAGACGGAGATATATTGATATACTTGAATGCTGTAAATGTGGCACTGACCGGAATGCTATGATCCATCGAGTTCTTCCAGTCCTTTATGATATTCGACTTAAACAACTGGTTTTCCTTCGTTGTGATGCTATTCTTGAAATATCCCGAATAACTCATGGAGATCTTTTCATACCACCGTTCCTTTCCCACCGGATTCTTACGCTTGAACGGGAATATACGGCTCAGCGTAATAGTCAGGTCAGGCAATGTCACAGAGATCATGGAGTCTTTGGAAGACTGGTTCACGTTCATGGTTGCCGAAAGCGTCAACGGATTATTCGGGAAACGCTGCGTGATATTGATACTGGAACCTTTTGTATTGTTTGTCGTATTCGGGTTATAAATACCCATCGCGCTGTTACGGTCGAAACTGGAAGTCGCAAAATTGACACTGGCAGAAAAAGTCCGGTACGGATTCGCTTTCGGGTCCTGGCTATGCGTCCAGTTCAACCGGAAGTCTTTCGACAGACTATAGTCGTCGAGCCCCTTATCGCCATACCTGCTGACCTGGTAAGCCGCATTGAAGTTACCCGAAAAAAGATACCTCTTTTTATAGGAAGACTGTGCCTGAAGCCCCCAGGAACCTTTCGTATAAATCTCACCGGTCACCGCCAGATCGACATAATCGCTCAGTGCAAAGTAATATCCTCCGTCGCGCAGACCAAATCCCCTCTGAGAGTCATCAGTATAGGTCGCATGATCACACCGGAAGAATAAGTACTGGAAAACGGGAAGAAGCAGAAAGGCAGACCGATCGGATATAACGGTACATCCTCGATCACCATATAGACCGGACCGGTCACGATATTCTTTTTAGGACGTACCTTCGCCTTGGTCATCTGGATATAAAAGTGAGGGTGATCATGCTCGTCGCAGGTGGTATATTTACCGCCCACCATATTCAGGACATCGTCGTCCATTTTCTTTGTACGGCCGGCAGTTACGAATCCCTCTCCCTGTTGGGTGATCACATCGGTAATATACCCTTTCTTGGTATTGAAGTTATAACGCATCGTTTTCGATTCGTACTCCTGATCACCATCCTTAAACAACGGGTAACCGAACTCTTCACCGATAGAGTCGAGACCGAACTTGGCAAACACCAGGCTGCTATCCAGGCTCATCTCTATATTTTCAGCCTGTAATCCGATCTGTTGATATTTTACATCCCCTTCGCCATAGAGATACGCCCAGTTGCCGGCAGTCATTACCATAGAGTCTTTCGCCTGGTAAACAACCGGTGCATCGAGACCGACCTTATTGTTCTTGGTAGAGTCGGATACAAGGACTGTACTATCAGTGGCTGCCAGCGCTATCGTATCCCCTTTGACTGGCAATACGGTATCACGCGGGGCAACCAGCTCCTGCGAATACATCATCAAAGCCCCTGCGAGAAAATATAAAAGGATAAATAAGCCTCTGTGTCTCATTAATTAAGTTGACAGTTGACAGTTGACAACTGACAGTTGATAATTGATAACTGAGGATTGGATATTAAGAATGAAGATTATCCTAATTGCCAATCGCCAACTGTCAACTGTCAACTGTCAACTGTCAACTGAATCGTTACAGCGTGCAAATGTATAATAAATTAATGAGCCCTATAGCTTTTATTCCCCTAAAAAGAGTTTACACCAGTTATCAAAACGTATTACAGTATCTTCTCCGTACTTTGAAAGGCCCTGTTTTACCTTCTCAACGGACTTTTCCTTATCCAGTTTTGTCTTGCTGTAAAACTTATCGGCAAAACAGATCAGCTGTTCTTCCAACGAAACCGGCACCATTACACGTGAAGGAAGCGGAAGATGCCGCTCCTCTATCATTTCACGGGTTATACCGGTCCCGGTATGCCGTTCACAAACCAATGCGTGGCGGGGAAAGCCTTCTTTACGCATCAGATCGGCTCCCAGATAGCCGTGACAGATGTATTCGGCATCTCCAAAACAGCCGATCTCCGGAGCATTACACAGGAAAATACCTATATCATGCAGCATAGCGGCTTCTTCAATGAACGGAATGTCCAGATTCATTTCCGGATGCATCCGGGCCAGACTCAATGCTTTGTCGGCGACACTCCGGCTATGGGTAACCAATATATGATAAGCATCCGATTCTGCCGGATAATATTTTGAGATAATATCAATAGGATTCATTTTATCCATACCTTGTTTTAAGTTAATCCGGTTGCGAAGATACAGATATTTTATATTGGCTATCCATTATCCGGCCGATAAAATACTATCCCCTGCTGCCGAAGCTATTCAAGTCGGGGTTGATTTCTTTAACGGCGTCTTTCACCTCTTTTTTTGTTACTTTACCGCCTGTTGCTACCTGCTGTACCGGATACCGATCTTCTTTGTGATCTAACACTAACGCTTCGGTTTTTGCTTTTTCTTTGATCTTTGGAAGTTTTGTTGTCATATGATTATTCTTTTTGTTTATATTAATTCAACACGAAATCAAGTATGATGGTTCAAGGCAAACATGTTAAATAGAAACACATTTAATCCTTTCGTTGCCTTAAAGAGACGAACATTTGCTACTTTTGCAGATAATAAACAGTAGGAAACGGATTATGAAAACAGTTTTCAGACTTACACTTTGGTTTATCGGCATATTGCTCATGCCCGGATTACAAGCCGCAACAACTCAGGGACCTTTGATTTTAGGCGCCGAGCGTATGGATGTGATTACCCGCTTGCTGAAAGACAAACAAGTGGGACTGGTTATCAACCAGACTTCTATTCTGGAAAAACAACAGAAACATTTACTGGATGCCCTGGTTGAAAAAGGCATTCAAGTGAAAAAGGTTTTTGCACCCGAACATGGTTTCCGGGGAACAGCCGATGCCGGGGAAGAAGTAAAAGACAGCCGCGACCTGAAAACCGGCGTTCCTATCGTTTCTATTTATGGTAAAAACAAAAAGCCGACAGCCGAACAGTTGAACGGGCTGGACGTTATCGTATTCGATATTCAGGATGTGGGAGCCCGTTTCTATACGTATATAAGTACCATGCATTATGTCATGGAAGCATGTGCGGAAAACGGTGTCGAGTTTATCGTACTCGACCGTCCGAATCCCAATGATTTTGTGGACGGCCCGATCCGTCAGAAAGGTTTTGAGTCGTTTGTCGGTGTCGATCCGATCCCTTTATTGCACGGCCTGACGGTTGGCGAACTGGCCTGGATGATCAACAGTGAAGGCTGGTTGAAAAGCTCTCCGGACAGTTGCAAACTGCATATCGTTAAAATGGAAAACTGGAAACATGGCGATCCGTACTGGCTACCGGTCAAGCCTTCGCCTAACCTGCCAAACGACCAGTCGATCCGCCTATATCCGTCGTTATGCTTCTTCGAGGCAACCAACGTCAGTGTCGGACGCGGTACTTACTATCCGTTCCAGGTGATCGGATACCCGGACCGGAAATACGGCGATTTCGCATTCACTCCTGTTTCATTACCGGGCTTCGATACGAATCCTTTGCAAAAAGACAAGGAATGCTATGGCATCGACCTCCGGGAATATCCTTTCGAGGGAGGATTGACCCTGCGCTTTTTCCTGGACTTCTATAATAAGGCGGGAAACGAACAGGCTTTCTTTTTCTCCCGTCCGCAATGGTTCGACCTGCTGGCCGGCACCAAAGAACTCCGTTACCAGATTGTCAGAGGACTGACAGAGGAGGAAATACGTGAGAGCTGGCAACCGGAACTGGATAAATATAAACAAATGCGAAAAAAGTATTTATTATACCCAGATTACCGATCTAAATAAGACTACCACTTCCCACGAATCAACCGCCCATCATCGGTGATTCCTTCTATCACGACAGAAAAGGGGGCTTCGCTATCGGCGGTATAAAACTCGACCGAAGCATTGCCCTGCTCGTCGGTTTGTACCTTCGGGTTCCAATAAAGGGTTGTCCGCAAATCAGGCATCGGATTCTCTTGCTGCTGCATGGTCTCATATTTGGGGGAATAGAAAGCAGCCGGTTTCTGGTAACCTAACAAATGGATTTGCCCAACGTTTTTAGGTATATAATTCGCCATAGATATGCCTTGCCTCATTTTGATAGCAATAAAATAAGCGCCAGTCATAGGAAACCAAGCCAATCCTGCTGTTCGATCCCGGTTGATATCAATCTGTTCGATATCTTTCAAGCTCAACGTTTGTATCAACTGATTCTCCATGATAGAGTCATTTACCGGAAATTCATTCAAGACAACCCTTACTCTATTACCCGGATCATCACCACGATAGTAAGGCACTACATTCTCTTTAAAATACAATCCTGGAAACCTTGACAACAAAAAAGTCTTTAAAGACATATCCGGCACCTGTTCTATCTCTTCTTGCCGAATAGTTATACTTCCCT
Source organism: Parabacteroides sp. AM58-2XD (assembly GCF_003463685.1). Classification (NCBI taxonomy): domain Bacteria; kingdom Pseudomonadati; phylum Bacteroidota; class Bacteroidia; order Bacteroidales; family Tannerellaceae; genus Parabacteroides; species Parabacteroides sp. AM58-2XD. The sequence goes on along the minus strand of NZ_QSDP01000004.1, from coordinate 66,252 downwards.
GTATCGTTTCATAAGGGGTTTTAGGGGCTTTCCTCTTTTTGGCAGTCACCACCACATCTTCCAAAAACACACTACGCAAGCCGTTTTCATAACTTACCCGCCGGTTGGATTTATCCATGAAACTGACATCAACCGAAACATTTTCAGCCAATGGCCGACCAGCGACGTGCCTCTCTTCCATGAAAGGCCATGCTTGTTCAACTGCCGGATATTCTTCCGGAGAAAGAGACAATAACACATTAGAACTTCCTTTGGGAGAAACGGCATGTACACTATAAAGCGCACTATCAGGAAATTCAAACGGACTGAAGTCAAAACATCCCTCTTCGTCCGTCTTCACCTCTTCCAGTACCCCCTGATCCGGTATGTTCACCGTCACTTTCGCCCCTTTCACGACCTTATTTCCTACCAATCGTTTCACATCACCGGTGAGACGCTGATATAACTCCGGAGCAATCGCCGGTGTTTGGTAATCGGTAACTAGTGCTTGCTCCAACCGGTAACTCCTCCAGCCTTGCGTCAACATCAGCAAATCCAAACCCTCCCTCCTGAAAGGTTCATCCGAATAGAAATACCACCCCGGCTCTTCGATATACCCTTTCAACTCAGAAGTCAACAATAAGGAGGTATAAATCGTATAGGTAGAATCCGGCAATAGATCCTTGGTATCAGTCACTGACACCGAAAAACTTCCGGTTAACGGATTCCCCGACACATCTTGCAAGGCGACAGACAGATTTACCTTTTCCCGCCAGCCGTACGTTCCTTTATCCGGACGAAGCAAAAGGCAAGCCTGGTCATCATTCTTTACAAACGCCAACCGTTCACTGAGGATGTTCCCGACCGAAGAAAGCAAGACAAAATGCAACACGCCAGAGGCAATCCCCTCTTGCTTGATGCGTACCGGCTTTTCCACATCTATTTCCTGCGCCAAAAGAGGAAGCCCCCGTTCATGAACCAAAAGAGTAAATGGTCGGGGGGGTTCATTCAAAGACTGCCCGCCTCGAATGGAAACAACATAAGCTCCCCTATTTTCTATCACATTCAAAGAAACCACATCCTGGTGGGCTACCGGCAAATCAAAACGACGGGTGACACCGGCTTCCGAAGTACACTCGGCATAATATTTCTTTCCCGCTTCCGGTATCCAATTAAAAGTCCCCATACCGGCATGGGTTGTTTGGAATTTACAGACTACGTTGCCGGACTCATCTTTCACGATACCGGACACCTCTTCCGACTGCCCCCAACTATTCAGTGCCTTGAACGCCATCTTCGACAAAACACCGGCAGGCAGATTACCTCCTTCGGGCAAGAAAGCCACATGATAATCGGCTTCCGGTAGATCCACAGGCAGAAACTGCTGAAAGTTGGCGGCTTCCAACTTGACTACTTTCTGTTTATAGTCGTCCGGAGTGATCTTGAAATGGCATTGCCCATCTTCTGTCCAGTAGTCAATCTTACCTTTTTCATCAAAGAACGAGACATTTTCCAGTTTAATCATTTGCCGGGATGTCATATTCTTTAAACACACAACACCTTTGACCTGTTTTTGCCCCGCTTTACCACTGAAATCAACTTCGGCTTTAACTGATTTACCTAAAGCCTGAACGACCCGGACCGGTTTGCGAAAAAAGAACGACTCTCCACTATTCTCCATATAACGAGTATATGCCCGAACCGTATATTCACCTCCCGGCAAATCCATATCCAATGGTAAATACCCATAAAACAAGCCCTCCACATCCTGCTTGATCTTCACACGCTTCACCACCTTACTGAACGGATTTACCAACTCCGTATAGATATAACGGCTTGTTTTCTCCGGTTGGTTATTAATCGCATTCACCAAATAAGCACGAAACCACAGCGTATCGCCTCCCATATATAATGACCGGTCGGTATGCAGATATATCTTCTCATTCGGGAACAGACAAGTTTGTTGCCACAACCGCGTCGCCACCAAATCGGGGGAAAGTTGTGCTTGTGCAAAGACAGGTATTATAACTGCTAACAAAATAAAATAGATACATTTACTCATTGCCTGGATGCTTTACATTAATCTTATGTACCCTAAAGAAAAATATCCTAAGACACCTACATCGATACGGTTAATAATACCAAACTTAAAAATCTTGCCTTCATAATAATAATGTATTAACGATTAAACAATACGTGGTCCGCTAACTGCATCACTCCACTTATCAGCCACTGATGCAGCCCGGCAAAAGAAACTTTCTTTGAGTTTGATACGGGATAGATGTTATCATAATTTAGCTCCTGTTTAAAATTGCTTTAAATATAAAACAAAAAAATCAAACTTCATTCTTTTTTTCGTATTATTGCAAAAATATAAAAGACGCTTACCATGATTACAGCCATACTCATATTGATATGCCTCATCGGCGTCCCTGCCAAAGCCCAGTTACAACCCGACACGATTGCCGAAAGGTTACGGTTGCAGAGCGAACTATACCCGAATGAAAAACTGCATCTGCATACCGACCGTTCCCTGTATGCCGGAAAAGACACCATCTGGTTCAAGGCCTATCTAGTCAATGCTTTGGATTACATGCAGAAAATTGACAGCCGGTATATCTACACCGAACTGGTCAACCCGTTCGGGGAAACAGTCTGTCGTATAAAGATCAGACCGGACAAAAACAACCTGTTCCACGGTTACCTTCCTTTGGATGAAGTCTTGCCAACAGGCCTATACACACTCAGGGCATATACCCGCTACATGCAAAACGCTGATGAAGATTTCTTTTTTCACAAACCCATACAGATCGTTTCACCACTCTGCAAATCATTGTCCACACAAATTTCTTACGAAAGGGAAAACGGACAGAAACAGGTCAAAGGAACGCTCAAAATGTTCAACAACGCCTCTAAAGAATACATTCCCCTGGAGAATATCGACCTCTACAACGAAAAAAAAAAAATCGACCATTGGACGGAAGACAAAGCCGTGAACTTTAAGCTCTCTCCTGCCAAATACAAACAAAAAGCCATCAAACTCGAAGCGGCCAACTTCCAGCAATTCCTTCCCATATCGTTTCCCGACAATGATTTCCATGTTGACTTCCTGCCGGAAGGGGGGAATCTGCCAGCTGGGGTACAATCCAAGATGGCGTTCAAAGCTATCAATACCTACGGACTTTCTGAAAACATATTCGGAGTTGTAAAAGACGAAGAAGGGAATGAAATCTGTATCTTCCAAACGTCTCATGCCGGTATGGGGGCATTCTATTGGACACCGGAAGCCGGAAAAGACTACTATGCGGAATGTACCTCACAAGCCGGCGTGGAAAAACGCTTCAAACTGCCCGCCGCCGAAACGAACACCTACACGCTGAACGTAAAGGAAAGCGCGTACAGCTACCACATTTTCTTGCTCTACCCCAACGGTGTCGCTTCCGAAACGCCTTTGACTTTACTGATCCATCAACGGGGATATCCACTATTTGTTCGTTCATTCCAACAAACCCACCGGATCACCCTGCCCAAAGAGGCTTTCACCTCCGGTATCGTCCATCTGCTATTGCTATCCCCGCAAGGCAAGATCATCAGCGAACGGCAAATCTTCGCCCAAAACGACCTACCGGTCACTGCTTATATAGAAACAGCCCAAGAGACTAATACTCCAAAGGGAAAAATCCGTTTGGACATCACCTTGAAAGATGCCAGAGGCAAACCCGTACAAGGCAATTTCTCCCTCGCCATAACCAACAATGCCGATCTGTTACCGGATTCTACCCATACCATATTCACCTCTTTGCTGTTGAACTCCGAGCTGAAAGGGCATATCGAGGATCCGGGATGGTACTTCCGAGGGAATGACAGCATACACCGAGCGGGACTGGACCTGCTCATGCTGACGCAAGGATGGCGGAAATACCCCATCGAAGAAGCTCTGGTCGCCAATTACAAGCGACCGACCATTCCTACCGAAGAGAATCAACAAATCACCGGAACTGTGAAAAGGTTAGTTGGCAACAAACCCATACCCCATGCCAAAATACAAATACACATACCCAACCAAAGGGTATTGGAGGAAGTACACGCTGACGAAAACGGCAGGTTTATTTTCAACGGCTTCGAATTTCCGGACAGTACCATCTACAATATACAGGCCACGACACGGAAAAACGGAAAAAACGTTCTACTGGCTTTAGACACAGAGACTTTCCCGGAAACAGGTACTGTTTACCCTTTGTTGCCACCTGCTACGAGGAACAATACTGAAACGCCTACCGGATATTACATCTACTCCGATTCGCCCGAAACGGTTGAGTTTCTGAACAAAGCTGAACGGAAAATGACGTATGAAAATGGCATGCGTTCTATCTTTTTAGAAGATGTCGTAGTAACGGCTAAGAAAAAGGTGTATAAAACACCGTATGAAAGCATTCCCAGTGCCATCACTATCAAAGAGGAGGAGCTGAAAAAGACACCGATGATCGATTTACCAACTTTTTTAACCTCTCGTCTCCCGGGATTAACCCTGCAACCTAGTGGTTTATACCGCCTAAGGGATATGGATAAATTCGAAAAAGCCAAACCCATCACAATCATTCTAAACGGATTCCCCGTTTACGATTCATCCATAGCGAAAAGCTATTAGAGAATATCCCCCCACAACACATAGAACAAATTGATTACAACAGAGAACCCGCAGCCGGATTAGCCTGGTTTCCAATGACCGGTGCCAGCTTCATAGCCATTACATTGAAAAAGGATGTCCCGGAATACAACTATATACCTAAGAACATACAAATGACCCGGCTTTTAGGTTATCAGAAACCGGCCACGTTTTATGTCCCCAAATATGAGACTAAGTGGAAAGAAGAAGAACTCAAAACAGATTTACGCACCACCCTCTATTGGAATCCTGCCCTTCAAACCAATTGGAAAGGTAAAGCCTCCATCGAATTTTATACGACCAGCGAAAACGACTCCTATTCCATCCTGCTGGAGGGCATTTCTCAAAAGGGAAAACTCGTATGGTTCAAAAAATAAAATCCGAACCGGCAAAAGCATAACATATATCACCATGTTCATCCAAATCATAATAGACTTTAATTGGAAACTGATTACATTTATTACTCCAACAATACCCATAAGTTGCATATACCACCATTGAGCCACTTGCATAAGCTTTGATCTTCAACATAGGAGAAAATGGGAACATACATAGATACAGTTTATCCTCTAATACTATTTAAATCTCTCGTTCTTTCTGCATCCTTGGATAATCAGAATATGTTTTCACCCTAATCTTAAAAGCATCTATTTCCTCTTTTGTCAAAGGTGTTATTCTCTCACCCTCCACTACTTTAGGCGATACTATCCACCCGGCTTCCTCTGCCATCGCTTTCAACTGAGCTATGTTTTCTTCATTCTGATTAACCTCCTGATCCAAGACCGGATCATTCACTTCTGTACAACCAACATCGATACGGTTAATAATACCAAACTAAAAAATCTTGCCTTCATAATAATAATGTATTAACGATTAAACAATACGTGGTCCACAAGCTGCATCACTCCACTTATCTGCCACTGATGCAGCCAGGCAAAAGGAACTTTCTTTGAGTTTGATACGGGATGGATGTTATCATAATTTAGCTCCTGTTTAAAATCGCCTTAAATATAAAACAAAAAATCACAAAACAAAGGCAACCGTACCCAAAAACGTTCTCGGCCGAAAGAATACAGGTCAAGAACTATTCTTTTTCGACCAAGCGCCGTTTCTACCGACATAAAGCAATTTTATCACCCCTCACTCTTCCTTTGCTACAATCCACTGTATTATAGAATAATACAACCAGTAAAAAAAAATGAAAACGAATGTGCCTACCCGTATGAAATATCTCCAGTAACATTACTATCAAAGAGGAGACAAAAGAATCCCACCCTTCAAACCAATTGGAGAAGTCGTTTCTGTTTTTTCTTTACAAAACGGATATGGATGTGACGGATGTGAAGTTTTTTACCCCCTCATTGTAAACTTCGCGAGAAAATAAATAAAATATGACCTCTCTTTAAAGAGACCACGTATTTTATTTATACATTTAGAAAGTTTACAAAACACCCCTCACTGTCTTCACCACCTTCACACCTGCACTTGTCAATTGCAGAATGGATACAAATCCTAAGACTGGAGGAACAGTCATTTTAACAATGCCCATTGTTAGGTTGCTTGAATGGGCATTATAAGGTAACTTGGATGGGCATTATAACGACCTTAGAATGGGCATTGTTAAAATGCACCCATAGGAATCTGTCTTTTCCTTTTCTTTCTCTAAAATCGTACCTCTGATAAATAAAATTTAAATAAACACTCGATTTAATGCCACTAACGGGGGCTTGACAACCATTGTTCTAGAAGAACTATGGTTGAAGGATACATTTCTACATGTACAATAATAAAAAGTTGGGGCGAAAATGCTCTATATATTTTCTCATTTATATAAACGGAGAGTTTTATAAAAGAAATCAAATAAAAGCGATGCATTTTTTTGTTATTTTAATTTAATATGTAACTTTGTAACCTAAAAAGAACCATAGTTCTTCTAGAACTTGTTAAATTAACAAATAAACTAAATCAATTATGTTGAAAAACTTCAAGCCAATTGGTCTATTATTGTTGGCCGGAATGACATGCTCACCTGCGAGTATGCTTGCCGATACCCTTCCCATTAGACCAAGCGTAAACATCACCCAACAAAATGGGAAAGTGACGGTTATTGTAGAGGATGATTTCGGTCCTGTCACCGGAGCATCCGTAGTTGTAAAAGGCACAACAAATGGTAATGTTACCGATTTAGATGGTAAAGTTGTTTTGGAAGATGTCAAAAATGGAGCAACTATCCAAATTTCGTTTGTAGGTTACACCACTCAAGAAGTCAAGTACACAGGGAATCCTAACTTAAACATCAAACTTCAGGAAGACTCCCAAGCACTAGATGAAGTTGTAGTAACAGGTTTTGCCGGTGTTCAAAAAACAAAAACTTTGACAGCAGCTGCCGTTAACGTAAAAGTCGAATCAATCGCTAAATTACCAGTAACCTCTCCTAGTGACGGATTAGGTGGACGTGTATCTGGTATCATCACACAGGCACGTTCAGGTGCTCCGGGTGAAACTTCCAAAATTTGGATCCGTGGCGGTAGCCAAATCTTGTATGTAATCGATGATGTTGTAATGGAAACGGAACAGGGTGAAGTATTCTTCAACCGCCTGCGCCCGGATGATATTGCTTCTATGAGTATCTTGAAGGACGCATCTGCTACTGCTGTATACGGTCCACGTGCAAAAGACGGTGTTGTGGTAGTAACTACCAAAAAGGACAAGAAGGTATGCTGGAAATATCAGTAAGCCAAAAGATGACCATGATGACACCTTCCTATAAGTTTAAGCCCATGAGTACTTGGGACTATGTGAACAAGAAAAACGAATTGTATGCTGCCAGTATGGCTGAAAGTCCCGCATACAATGCAACGGAAATGTCCAAATATTATATGTACCACCTTTCTTCTCAGGGATACGGCCGTCAAGAAATCACCGACATGGTGAATCAAAAATACGGTTTAGGATATACACTAGATGAAATAAACGACTATTTTAACCCATTTAAAACACAAGGCGGAGACATTGAAAACTACTATGGTAACTATGATCCATGGGATTGGTTTGATCATGTTCAACCTATGTCGCAAACCAATGTGAGTGTAAGAGGTGGTAGCGAAAGAGTTAGATACTATTCAAGTTTGGGATACATGAACCAATCCGGTATCAGTGATTCCTACAATTACGAACAGTATAACGCCATTGTCAACACCGACGCCTATTTGTTGAAAGACAAAAGTTTGAAATTCACATTGAATTTAAATGGCGTAATGGCTAAGAACAAAAAACCGTACGGAGGAGATAACATTTTCAACAACGTCTTGATTGAGGACAATGAAATGAACAACATCCCCCGAAACTGGACAACCGGTTTAGAAAGGAATAATAGTTTAGATGCTCGTTTACGAACAGGTTTCAATAACACAGATGACTATCGTTTGCAAAGTAACATCGGTTTAAAATGGAGTTTGCCCTGGGTAGAAGGATTATCTGTTAGTACAAGTGTCAACTTCAACTACAGTAATTCCATGAACAAGACATTCGAACACCCGCAAATAGGTGTGTACAGTGCTCCATATTCAACTCAGGAAAACAGCTACAACCCGAATAATGCCAAATTGTCTCAAACCTGGAATAATTATTCATTGACAACCGGTATTGTCCAGGCCGACTACGTTCGTTCATTCGGTAAACATAACCTGAGCGCGATGCTCAACTATACCAGCCAAAAGAGAAGGACCAATTCGACAATGGCTAAAAAGTATGGTTATCCAGCCATCTACAACACGCAGATAGACGGTGGATCGACCATGGACTCTATGAATGGTGACGAAGGCTTATGGGGTTCTGCATCTCTGGTCGGTCGTGTCACTTACGATTACGATAGCAAGTATATGTTACAATTGAGTGCCAACTATAACGGATCATTGTGTTACCACCCGGATAAACGTTGGGGATTCTTTTATGCAGCATCTGCAGGTTGGATGCTTACAGAGGAAACCTTCATCAAAGACATTCTGAACACTGACTTAATCAACTCATTCAAGATTCGTGCCGGCTACGGTATTGTAGGTAACGAATTGTCAAAACCATTCAGCTACATGAACCAATATGGTTTGTCTAAAACCATTCTGTTAGGGGAAAACATGGGAGCTAGTACAGCTTGGACCGAGACCAACGTTTCCAGTAATCTGACTTGGGGTGAATCACAGCAAATCAGTGGTGGTGTTGATTTCAGTTTCTTGAAAGACCGTTTGTCCGGATCATTCGACACCTATCTATACCTAAACAAGGGTGATGAAATTGACATGAACCCAGAATTGACCTATACTCCGATCTTAGGTTTGCCTAATACTCCGAAAATGAATGCCCCCTACGTAACAACCCATAAAGGTGGTGTGGAATTTTCTTTAAACTGGAACGACCGTATCGGTGACTTCACCTATAGAGTCGGTGCAAACTATACACATTGGGAAGAAGTTACAGTAAGACATGCAGATAAAAGTACAGATTATTACTATGCCAACCTGAACGACTTGGGTGTAAATGCTCATGCAGAAACTTATAACATCTCATGGCAGACAAATGGTATTTTCACTTCTTACGATGATATGTATAACTCGTATCTGCATTTCAAACGTAATCACACAGTCGGTACATTCCGAATGGACGACCGTAACGGTGATGGTGTGTTAGGTATTGCTGACTATGCATATAACGAAGGTGGAGGTACTACTCCTCAAACATTGTATGGTATCACATTAGGCATGGGATGGAAAGATTTCAGTTTCGAAGTATTCTTCCAGGGAGCTACCAGTGTTTCAGGTGATGTTACATCTCCAGCCCGTTCACAACAGGATTATTACTGGAAATATGGCAAATACCTGTTCCAAGAATCTTATACACCGAGTAACCCTATTACCAATAAACTTCCGTTGCCAACCAATTCCAGCTACGGATGGGGATATAACTATGTAGACGTATGGGGATACGATGCTTCATATCTGAAATTAAAGAACATCAGTGTTAGCTATGATTTGAAACGTCGCGTTCTTAAGAACGTAGATTATATTAAGGGATTAAGTGTAAACTTCATTGCAAACAACGTTTGTACTTGGGTAAAGAAAAGCAACCCATTCAGTAACATGACAGACCCGGAATATCTACCAGCCAACTCTATTTGGGGTGGCAATAAATTGGGTAGCTATCCAACTCAACGCTCATTCACATTGAGTGCTACATTAACATTGTAATACAATTAGAACAAAAACAAAATGAAGAAATTAAATATATTAGCCTTATGCGCTGCGGTTTGTCTCTCCAGCTGTGATCCGTTGGGTATAGAACCGACTAACAAAGTAGGCGAAGAACAATTCTGGTCAAATGCCCAACTGACCCGCACTTTTGTCAATCAATTTTATTTGTGGAGTCCGGCCGGTGCCAATAGTGCATTCCAAGCTGAACAATGGTCTGACAATGCTTGCGGTAATATCGACCGCGATCAAAATACGTTCCGCCAATATAGTTTCAATAACAGAGAATATGATGAACTCAACAGTGTCACCGGTTTAATCGGTGCACCTTGGGATGCAGGTTATAAAAATATCCGTCAAGCGAACTTGGCTATCGAACGTATCCCGGAAGTTCCAAACATGACTGATTCTGAACGCGCTCAACTATTAGCAGAAAGCTATGCTTTCCGTGGACTATTTTATGCCGACATGGAAAGATATTGGGGTATTATGCCGATTGTCACTCAGTCGATGACCATTTTCGATGAGACCATGCTGCCGCAAAACAGTCGTGAGGAGGTATTCGACCAAATTTTAGCTGATTACGACAAAGCGTTGGAATACTTCAAGCAGACAACTGCTACACCCGCTTTAGGATTGATAAACGAATCGGCCGTACAAGTATTAAAATCGCGTTCGGCATTAGCTGCTGCATGTGCTGCCGAAGCTTCAGCAAAGGGTCTTTACGATAAGCTCTCAGGATCTGCTGAAAGTAAAACGCTTTACAAATTCTCAAAAAATGCAAACCATTATTATCAGCAGGCTTATGACGCTGCAAAATCTGTGATCGGTAAATATCAACTGGATCCGGATTATAGCAATCTGTTTAATACTTCCAGCGGACACCAATCGGTTGAAGCCATTTGGCCGGTTATGTTTAATGAAGCAAACAGATCCGGATTCAACCCGATGAACAACTCACATCCGGAAGGACGTATGTATGGAGCTACTACCGACTTTTCTCCTGATTGGGGTGGTGGTCGTGGTGGTTCATACCCTACACAAGATTTGGTTGACTGCTACTATCAAAAAGATAAAGTAACCGGCAAATGGATGCAATGGTGGAAAACAACTCAAGCAAAAGAAATGGGTGTTGCCAAAAATGCAGACGGAGAATGGGCTGCTGAAAGCGAAAATTACCTACAGATGTACACTGACCGTGACAAACGTTTCTACGCGACAGTCATTTACGATAGCAGTTATTTCGACAACAAAAAAGAACTCCGTTACTTAGTTCGTACCTGGATCGACTTGTCGGAACCAACCCGCTCAGAAAAATATAGCGCGCTTCACACCGAATTCAGAAATTCTGAAAAGTTAGCTATTACAGGACGTGCACAATCAACAGTAACAAGTTATTATCCGACAAAATACACTGTAGGTCGTTTTAATGAAGACGGAACTGTCAACTATACGCAATCCGCACTTTCTTATTTCCAGGTTCGTTACGCAGAAGCACTGCTAAACTATGCAGAAGCGGCCTATAAACTGGGAGGCAAAGAAAACGAAGTTCGCGATGCAGTTAACCAAATTCGCAATCGTGCAGGTTTAGATAACTTTGATGAATCAGTAGTTGGACACAATCTGTGGGAAGAATACAAATTGCAACGTCGTATCGAGTTTGCATTCGAAGTCCCCGGATTCCGTTATTTCGACTTGTTGAGATGGGGTGAATCAGAAGGTAAAACAACCATTGATGAGTTAAACAAATCATCAAAAGGTATGTTTATTTTCCGAAAAGGTATTGAAAGTACAGAAGTAGTTGACAATGGATATTTGGCACCCAAAGATGATCCTAAATATTTCACTCCTCATTTCGATATCCGTCCGATCACTTCACTAAGTGGTAATGTGGTTTATTATGAACGTAAATTTAATGATGCTGTATTCTATAAATTACCTTTTGCTCGCACAACATTGGATGTAAACGGTAATTTTGTTCAAAATCCTGGATGGGAAAACAGAAGTTATCAATAATATATACAAAAGAAATTATGAAAATAAAGAATTTATTATTTGCCTTCATATTTGGTATAACAACCCTTACCAGCTGCCAAAGCGGCATTGTTTGGGATGAAGTGCCCGAATCAGTCTATTCAAATCTTGAATTAGCTGGAGCCATGGTTAGAAACCGTCCGCGTGAACTTTTCGTAAACAAAGTATGGCAAGTCAACCATAATGACGGAAAAGGGCAATGGTTGGAAAATTATCTCGCTCGTTCTGTTATGGATGCTATCGAGAACGGTATTGAATATACTAACAATACCGGAGCACCGATGACAATATTGAACAAGACATTAGCTGCTGGTGAAACAATGAAAGTCAATAACACAAAAGAAATTGTTGATGACAGTTCTGCCCCGGAAGGGAAAAAACATATCATTCATGTTTTCACATTAGACAAAGTTGAATACATAACACCCAACAAAGGTCACTTGTTTGTTAAATCGGCATTCGACTCTGAAAACGTGAAACCAACAGCTTATTACGAAGAAGTACAAGATGGTATGTTCCGTAGTGTCATCATGCCTGTGAAAATAAACGAAATGGTATTAGAATTTATTCTTGACGACCAAGGAGCATGTAGAGTAGATCCGGTTAACGGAGCACCCAAGTTAGGTACACCAGGCGATTTTACACAACCACGACAATACTTAGTGACCAACACTGCTATTCGTCCAGACGGAGCTCCGGAATACAAACGCTTGTATGAAATTCAAGTACATGTGTTGCCTGCAACTTCGGAAGAAGCATATAAATGGACCTCAGGTTCCATTTAAATCATTAATTACAAGAAGAGGAGGGATCCAGATGATAAAACCATCTGGAACTCTCTTCTTGTAACTTTCTTATCATCACTCTTGATCCTAATAATATGAAATCGATTATTTTTCTATTCTTTATTTGTTGTAATTCACTTATCTGTTGGGCACAAGGAGTTCATACCAACTATTTATTTCCTGAATTTACTGATTCTTATATTTATTATAAAGATGGAAGAGTTTTTCAAGTACAGTCAAACTACGATCTTCTGAAAAACATGTTCCAATTCATCGACAAGGATAATGAGATAAAAGAATTTGCAGACCCTGAAATGATTGTATCCATAAAGATTGGAGAACAGATGTTCATATTAGTAGACAAGAATAAGGCAGCAGAAGTAATACAATCTGACCCACGAATTTTGGTTCAATATTCAGGTCAAAAACGAATAAAAAAAGACTTAACATTTGGAGGGAAAACAGAGACAGCTTCTGTTGATAGCTATTCCAATATGGTTTATGGAACAGGAGACGATACAAAAAACACTGTCATAACCAAATTAGAATATCAATTCTATATCGAAAAAAACAAACGGCTAAAACGATTCTCTACAGAAAAACAATTCTTGAAACTATTCCCTAAACAAAAGGAATTATTAAAGAAATACATTGACGAAAACAAAGTTGATTTCAATTCTATCGAACAAGTTGTAAAACTTTGCAATCACGCTTTTGGCATTGAAAAATAAAAAAAATACATTGGTGGTTTTTAGAACATACTGGTTTATACTATTGGCGAAGTAAACAACAACAAACAGGAATGTTCAATCTCTAAACCAAAGAGGTGGCCTCCTTCAACAGGGCCACCTCTCCTTTTTTATGAAATTACTTATTTATTTCTTTTCGATAACCATCAGCTTTCCATTATCGGTCCCGTAAAAAGCAATCGTATTCACGGGCTTTACATTTCCTTCCGCTTCGAAACGAACGACTTTATTCAGGGCTTCCAGAAACTCCTGTTCGCCTTTCAGATCAGGACACGCCATGCGCGTTGTGGCAACTTGCGGAAACTTAATGATGTTTTTCCGGGCTTCCGAATATTCGATATTGCCGTTCATCCGGTTACAACCGGCATTCCCAGACAAATGGTTACGGGCAACATCAATGACAATAAGCTGTTTGCTGTCTGCCGGATCAAGTTTCTTACCGTTCAGTTCCACTACACTCCATTCGCCATCCAGGTCTGAATAGGAAGCCACCACGGCTTTTTGTGATTTACAGGAAGCAAATACGGCTATCCCCACAACTGCCAGGCAGAGATATAAATACTTCTTCATACGGTTTAATTTTTAGATAAAACAAGCAATACGTTGCCGTCCTGGTCTACCAGGGTCATTTCGCTTTCTGAATTACCGGCTTTAACCGCTTTCACATCACCCATCGCTTTCATGATCGCATCTTCCGTTGCCATGTCCGGACAAGCCATCATTGTAGCAGCACCCGGTGCAATAGTGATCGAAGAAACATCGTTGGCATCTAATGTAATGGTTGTATTGAACATATTACAACCGGCATTACCATGCAATTTATTCTGAGCCATATCGAATTCCATATAGGGCAGTCCTTCTTTCAGAATCTTCTCGCCTTTTACTTCCACCACATTCCATTTACCTTCCAGTTTCTTTGCGTCTGTTTTGGCTTCAGAACAAGAAATCATCATCCAAGTACCATCGGGAGCATCAATACATAAAAAATCACTCTTTTCATAATCTATACTATTTGTTATATCACTTACAAGGATAAGACGCCAAATCCGTCCAAATTGTTCCCCAAAGATATTCTATTTAGTCAATATTAACAAATCTTCCCTTCTACGCTACTTCCATGCGCCTGATGCTTTACATAATTTTCCGTAAGTTTGCACCCGACGAACAAACTATAAATGAGGATATAATGAAGAGATCAGGCATTGCACCTATTTTGATTTTACTGTTCATAGTAGGTATCTCCTGCAAAAACACCCCTAAACAATGCGAAGAAGAAGTTGACAGCGAATGGATCGACAGCCTCCAACGCGTATATCAATACGGTATCTGCATCGATACACTCGACCTGAAAGAGTATAAGATGAAAAACGGTGATAATCCGGCTGCAATCTTCTCTAACCTCGGTTTCTCTGCCTTAATGGCTGACAGTATCAGCAGATCTTCCAAAGAAGTTCTGGACCCTACAAAACTTCAAGCGGGCATGCATTATTATACCTTCTCCATGCAAGACAGCACTGCACAAATACGCTACATTGCTTTTGCTAAATCGAAAACTGATTACGCAGTGATCGACTTTACCGGCGATACAATCAGTGCCTACGAGTTTAACAAGCCTATTACTTTAAAACGCCAGTACGTAGAAGGAACAATCAATTCTTCCTTATGGAACGTATTACAATCGAAAGGCGTAAACCCGTTGCTGGCGATCAATATTTCCGATGTCTTTGCCTGGCAAATAGACTTTTATGATGTAAAAGAAGGTGATTCTTTCCGTGTACTCTATGATATTGCTTATATCGACGACACAACTGCACTGAATATAAGCGGTATTCAGGGAGCAATTTTCACTCATCAGGGAAAAGACTTCGTCGCTATCCCCTTTACCCAGGACAGCGTATTCGAATACTTCGACCAGGACGGGAACAGTCTGCGTAAAGAATTCCTGAAAGCCCCGCTGGATATCTTCCGTATCACGTCACGTTTTACGAATGCCCGTTTCCATCCGATTCTGAAACGCTATCGCGCTCACCATGGGGTTGATTATGCAGCACCGGTCGGTACCCCGGTTAAAAGCATCGGAGCCGGAACCGTTATTGCCAAAGGATACCAGAATGGAGGCGGAAATTTCCTGAAAGTAAAACACAACTCCGTATATACCACCACTTATATGCATCTCAGTAAGTTTGCCAAAGGCATACAGGTGGGCAGTCATGTGCAGCAAGGTGAAGTGATCGCCTATGTGGGTTCTACCGGTCTCTCAACCGGTCCTCATCTCGATTTCCGTGTACACAAAAACGGCCAGCCGATAAATCCCCTGAACATAGAGGCACCTCCTTCATTACCTGTCAAAGCGGAACTCCGCGACAGTTTTGCTATCGTAAAACAACAGGTACTTGCCGAATTGGACAGTATGCAAACACGGCATATAGAAGTTGCCGATACACTTCTGATAACGGAATAAATATCCGGACAGGAAGGTTTCAAACGGATGCCTACCCGCGGATGAAGCGGTGCCTATCGGTTTCAGCTCCGATAACTATTGCTTTTAAGTAGAATTATGCTACATTTGTAGGAACTATAAATCATGCAAGTATGAAATTTTTAGGTAATATCATCTGGTTAATATTCGGCGGACTGATCACCAGTATTGAATATCTGGTTTCAAGCCTCCTGCTGATGGTTACGATCATCGGCATTCCATTCGGACTACAGACATTGAAACTGGCTCTGCTGGCTTTGTGGCCTTTTGGCAGCACGGTTACGGATAACGGCAATTCCGGAGGTTGCCTTTGCATTATCATGAACATTCTATGGATCATACTCGGAGGTTTCTGGATCTGCCTGACACACCTGGGATTTGGGTTACTGCTGTGCATCACCATCATCGGTATCCCCTGGGGAAGGCAACATTTCAAGATGGCAGCCCTTGCCCTGACTCCTTTCGGTAAGAATATCAACTAATCCAAAACAGGATAGTTTTGCCGGGCTTCTGCCCGGCTGCAAGCATTGAAATACCACCATTCATAAGGAATGATGCGGAACCCGGCATTTCTCATGATCCGGCGAAGCAAACGCCGGTTATCATAGGCTGTGCGATCTATTTTCCCGGCATCCAATAAAACCTCTTCATTATTCGTATGAGCCTCTTCGCCAAAGAAATCGAATGGCGTTCCCATAGAAAGGGGAGCGCCTGTTTTATCAAAAATAGTAACATCTACCGCCATTCCATAATTATGCAATCCTCCGCCATTAGCCGGATTACTGACATAATTCACCTTATCGGTTCCGCGAACAAGTGCCCACATTTTACGTTGTACGGACATCGGTCGGGCCGCATCATAAACAACCAGCGTAAGGTCGGGATTTTCTTTTTTCAACAGCCGTTGAGCGGCCACAAGTTTCCCGGCGGCATCCGGATGAAGCCAGGCACGTGTGATTCCGGAGTAAACAGCTTCTCCCATAAAATTATCGGGAGTTGCATAAACCAGTTGTACACGAATGGTAGAATCCTGTGCAGAGATATCGACCAGTCCTTTATTGCGCAGATAGGTATCCAGTTCTTCCGCATCGGCACAGGCACAAACAAACAGTACCGCTAACAGGAATATATGCTTCGGCCACTTCATCGGATTCTTTTTTAATCAATAGATATCTGCTCCACTTCTATCGGATCATTCAGGAAGACTGAGGCTGCCTCCGAGAATTTCGCGGCAGACTCCGTAGTCAGGAAACGGCATTCTCCGCTACGGGTAAGTCGGCAGTCCATTTCCGGATGCCTGTTTAAATAATCTTTCAGGCTCTCTGCCACGTATTCTCCCTGCGCAAAGACGGTTATCCCCTGCGGCAAATACTGTCTGATTTTGCCGATTAAAAGCGGATAATGCGTGCACCCCAGTACCAGCGTATCTATCCGGTGATCGACTGACAGAATATGATCCAGATGTTTTTGTACAAAATAATCCGCACCGGGAGAACCGAACTCATTGTTCTCAACTAATGGAACCCACATCGGACAGGCCTCTCCAGTCACAGTGATATGAGGAAACATTTTCTCTATCTCCAGTGAATAGGAATGTGAAGATATTGTTCCGGCTGTCCCCAGAATACCTATATGTTTTGTAATGCTGACCTGATCCATCATTTCCACCGTCGGACGAATAACTCCCAACACACGGCGGGCAGGATCCCAGTCCGGCAGATCACGCTGCTGAATGGTACGCAGGGCTTTTGCCGATGCCGTATTACACGCCAGAATCACTAACTGACACCCCTCGGAAAACAATTTCATTACGGCCTGGCGGGTGAAACGGTAAACCACCTCAAATGAACGTGGTCCATAAGGTGTACGTGCATTATCGCCCAGATAAATATAGTCATACTCAGGCATTGCCTGGCGAATCTTATCAAAGACAGTCAATCCACCATAGCCAGAGTCAAAAATCCCAATAGGTCCTGCTTTTTGTGAAAACATATTTCTTCCTTCTTTATATAATACAACAAAGGATGCCC
Source organism: Parabacteroides sp. AM58-2XD (assembly GCF_003463685.1). Taxonomy (NCBI): domain Bacteria; kingdom Pseudomonadati; phylum Bacteroidota; class Bacteroidia; order Bacteroidales; family Tannerellaceae; genus Parabacteroides; species Parabacteroides sp. AM58-2XD. Next base: position 48,290 of record NZ_QSDP01000004.1, on the reverse strand, counting down.
TCCATAGAAAGGCATCCTTTGTTATATCTCTAATTAGAATCTATTATTTCAAGCCTAATTTAGCTTTTACCAACGGAGTAGCATCGATTGCAGCATTGCCGGTATAAAGTACGATACCAGGATTGTTATCGATGATATAAGCATAGCCTTTTTCATCACCTACAGCTTTGATAGCATTTCTAAGCTTATCCTGGATCGGAGCCAACAATTCCTGCTGTTTTTTATTCATATCCTGTTGTGCAACCTGTGTAAAGTTTTCAACACGCTGACGAATATCTTCCAATTCCTGTGTTCTTCTCAGTTTGATGTTTTCAGTCATTGAATCCTGCTGAGCGATATAATCTGTATATTTCTTTTGGAATTCATCCTCCATCGTCTTCATTTCGCCCGCATATTTGTCATTCATCTGCTTCATTGTTTCCTGCATAGCAGTTATTTCCGGCATAGCATCATAATTTCCTGCGAATTAACAATTGCCACCTTTGCTTCCTGAGCAAAAACTCCTAACGGGAGGATCATCAACAAAAAAATAATCAGTTTCTTCATTTTCTATAAAATATTATTGTTATTAATCAATCATGTTATTTTGTGCATAAAGCGCACAAATGTAAGCATTTATTTTGAATATCCTAACTTTAACAGCACTTCATTGCTGATATCTATCTTCGGAGAAGCAAAAATAATACTCATCGCCGAAGCACGGTCAACAACGAGTTGATACCCCTTGTCTTCCGAAATCTCTTTTACGGCATTATAGATTTCATCCTGGATAGGCTTCATCAGGCTTTCACGCTTCTTGTACAACTCGCCTTCCGGTCCGAAATACTGACGTTTCAGGTCCTGTGCTTCCTGCTCCTTCTTCACAATCTCCTCTTCACGCTTCGTTTTCATCTCAGCAGAAAGGAATACCAAATCACTCTGATAGGTCTTATACATGTTTTGTGCTTCCTGCTGGATAGCTTCCACCTCATTCTGCCATTTCTTCGATACCTGGCTCAACTGTTCGTTCGTCATCTCATAAGCCGGAATATTTTTTAGTATATACTCCATATCTATCAAGGCAAACTTTTGTGCCATACCGGCAAAAGAGCAAAGGAGCATCATACAACTCAAAACAATAATCTTCTTCATACGCTTTCTTTTTATAGTTTCACTCTCTGACTGCAAATATAGCAGAGGGTTTACTTTGTTCCAACGAATTATGGTTAACGCTTGACGATGAATTGTTAATTTTAAATTAATCCATTGTTTATTATTAGAACTCCTGTCCGATGATGAAGTGGAAGTTGCTTCCACCTGCACTACGTTGTCCATCCACCTTGTCGAAACCATACGCCCAGTCGATACCCATCAAACCGATCATCGGTAAGAAGATACGTACACCGACACCGGCAGAACGTTTCAAGTCAAACGGATTGAAACTCTTCAAATCTCGCCATGCATTACCTGCTTCAGCAAATACAAGACCGTAAATCGTAGAAGACGGTTCCAACAGGAACGGATAACGCAATTCCATTGCCAAACGAGAGTAAGCATAACCGTAAGAGTTATATCCACCGTTACCGGCAATACTACCATTTTCGTAACCTCTCAAACCAATCGTTTCAGTCGCGTAAGTACTGGAATATCCACTCATACCGTCACCACCCATATAGAATGTTTCAAACGGAGAACGTTTGTGCTTGTTGTAAGATCCCAGGAATCCGTATTCAACACGTGTCATCAATACCGGTGTACGTTTGATCGCTCTCGGAGCCAACGGAGAGAAGATCTTTGCTTTGAACTTCCATTTATGATACTCGATAAACTTAAACTTATCAGGATTATCGTCCGACATATTAGCATAATCCTTTCCGTCCCATAAAGAATAAGGAGGAGTAGCACTGACTGACATAGAGAACTGTGAACCGCTACGAGTATACAACGGGTTGTCGATAGAGTTACGCTGCAACATCAATTCCAGGTTTACATTGTGGCAAGTACCGTTCTGCACCAGGAAGTATGCCCAGTCATGCATGATATACATCTGATAATTCAATGTAGCCATAAACTGGAAATAGTCATCCGGCCAGTTCAGACGCTTACCGTAACCGGCAGAAAGACCGAACATCATGATAGATTTATCCGGGTCGTATGCCAATTCATAATTATTATTATAATAACCGCCATAATTACCATAGTAACCGCCATACATGCTGCTTCCGTAATAAGGATATCCCCCAAAATAATTCGACATGCTGTTATTATAGTAGTTACTACTGATATCAGTCTGTTTGGAGAAATAAGCACTTACAGAAAGTGTATTCGGACGTCTTCCGCCGAACCACGGGTCCATAAATGAAATACTATAAGCCTGATAGTAGCGACCATTAGTCTGTCCGCTCAATGTCAATGTCTGACCTTCACCCTGCGGGATAATACCTTTATAAGTTTTCGGGTTCAGGAAGTTCTTCATGGAGAAGTTCGTAAACTTCAGACTCAACTTACCGATCACACCTGTTTGTCCCCAACCGGCCGAGAACTCAATCTGGTCGTTTGCCTTCGATGTCAGGTTATATTGGATATCTACAGTTCCGTTATCAGGATCAGGTATCGGCTTCGGCTCCATATTTTCCGGGTCGAAATGTCCCATCTGGGCAATTTCACGAACGGAACGCATCAAGTCTTCACGGCTGAACAACATACCTGGCTTGGTACGAAGCTCACGACGTACGATATCTTCATACAAACGGTCGTTACCATTAATAATTACACGGTTGATGGTAGCCTGCGGGCCTTCCTGAATACGTACTTCCAAAGAGATAGAGTCGTTATCCACATCCACTTCTACCGGGTCGGCACTGAAGAAGATATAACCATTATTATAATACACATTGGAAACTGCATCTTCGTCTGTCGTCAAACGTTCATTCAACTTCTTCTGGTTATACACCTCTCCCGGTTTCATACCCAGGATTGCTTCCAGATAATCAGAGGCATACTGTGTATTACCCACGAAACGTATATCTTTCAGATAATATTTATCACCTTCTTCTACCTTCAGGAAGATGTCGACTTTCTTTTCATTAAAGTTGACAACACTGTCCGATAGCAGCACTGCATCACGATAACCGTGTTCGTTGTACTTAGCGATAATATTATTCTTATCGTTCTCGTATTCTTCTGTAGTGAACTTCTTTGTACTGAATGCTTCCAAGATACTGGTTTTCCAGTCGTTCGGAAGACTGAACTTTTCATTCGTCTTCTTCATCGCCTTCTTCAAGTCCCTTGCTGATAGAGCTTCATTACCTTCGAAGTAAATACGGTGGATCTTTGTCTTTTCGTTCTTATCGATATTAATATCAACGATCACCTCACCTTCTTTCGACAAGTCGTCACGCTGTACAATATCAACGTCTACATTCTTAAAACCTTTGCCGTCAAAGAACTTCTGAATAACGATCTTTGCACGGTCCATCAGGTTGGGAGTCACCTGAAAACCTTTCTTCAAACCCAACTTGGCCTCAAGGTCTTCCCTCTCTCCTTTCTTGATACCATGATAATTTACTTCCGATATACGGGGACGTTGTTTCAACTGAATTTCCAGCCAAACTTGGTCACCTTCAATCTTGGTTGCCAGGATTTTTACATCCGAGAACAATCCGTGTTTCCAAAAACGCTTTACCGCTGTTGTAATCTCACCTCCGGCGTCGGGGATAGTTACCACGTCACCTACCGATAATCCGGAGAAACCGATTAACACGAAATCATCATAATTCTTAATACCCGTCACCTTAATATCGGCAATCTTATACCGCTTCGGCGTCGACGAATAATTAATGACCGGCACTTCTGCCGGTACTTCAACCTGGGTAGTGTCACTTTCCTGGGCAAATGCTCCGCAGGCAAAACCTAGGAAAATAAAAAACAGCACTATTCTTTTGTACATATAACAGCTATTGTTATAAGATTAATTGCTCACTTGTCTTACCGAAACGGCGTTCACGTTGCTGGTAATACAATATAGCTTCATACAACTCTTCTTCTCTGAATGCCGGCCAAAAAACATCGGTAAAGTAGAACTCCGCATACGAACATTGCCACAGCAGAAAGTTACTGATGCGTTTTTCTCCTCCGGTTCGAATCAGCAGATCCGGATCGGGAATGCCTTTGGTCGTCAGGTGGTCCGAGACCACTGTCTCGGTTATATCGTTGGGGTTTATTTTCTTTTCCAGTACTTGGACGGCGAGCTGTCTGACAGCTTCTGTTATTTCCCAGCGGGAAGAATAACTAAGAGCCAATACCAGGGTAGTTCCCGTATTAGCAGAAGTTTGTTTAATACAATCCAGCAACGTTGCGTGCGCATCCTCCGGCAGACGGTCCAAATTACCGATCGCCATCAGACGTACATTATTTTTCATCAGATCCGGAGTTTCACGATGGATGGCAGAGACGAGCAGGCTCATCAACGCTTTCACCTCCGCTTCAGGCCGGTTCCAGTTTCTGTCGAAAATGTGTACACTGTCAGGTACTTCAGTCCAATCGTCGTTGCCGCCTCTACCACTTTACGTACGGAAATAACGCCCTCCTGGTGTCCATAGCTCCGGTCTTTCCCTTGCGCTTTGGCCCAACGTCCGTTTCCATCCATAATAATCGCCACATGTTGCGGCAAGCGATCTTTGTCTATTTCCTCTATCAATGACATAGTGTTTCTCAGTATCTAAACGTACTGTTGCTGTTTATACTATTACATGGCCTGTTACGCGGACCGAAGTCCCAGGTAACAGATAGCAGTAAAAATGAATACCAATCTTTGTTCTTCAAGAAACTGCCACTTATCTGATACGGATTATCCAGTATTGCATTATCCCCGTTCGTAACATCGAATTTATCTCCGAACAATTTACGGAACGAGAACTCGCACCCCAGGTTAATCCTGTTCTTGATCTTATACTTCACGCCTACCCCTAACGGGATATTCGGTCCGAAAAACGCGTCATTACCTGTTCCGTATGTAATTCCTAATCCCAGGAATACATAAGGAGTGAAGCGCTTCGCCCCTGCATAAGCAAATTTATCACTGTACGGAAAGAAGTTAAACTCCATCTGTCCGCCCAGTTCTACCAGGCTACGGCTGAACGATGCCTGCGCATTGTCCGGAAAAACATTTTCCAGTCCTTCCGTGCTGCCTGAAACCTGTCCCCACATCAGATTGCCTTTGAAAGCCCATCTGAAGTTGGCATTATAACGGAATACTGCTCCCACTGCCGGATTCATTCCTTTAAAGAAAGCATTCTTGTTGGCATCCCCCATATAGTAAGCGCCACCGGCCATTCCGCCTATTTCATATTTATATTCCTGTGCGTGGAGACCGGTAAATGAGCCGGCCATCAGTATCAGTATAAGAATCCGTTGAAAAAAAGTTGAAGTCATATGCAATGCTGTTATGTTCTACACCTCTTTTTCTAACGCTAAATTCTTCCTAAAATTATACTTTCCTCCACGAACTTTCTCAATCCTTAAAACCTAAACGGTTTATACGGCCTTTCCAGATCTGGTCCAGATCATTTGCATTATTATTCTCTTTACCGCCGAAAATTAGCATAAAATTCTCTTTATCCACTAAAACGGAAGCAAAACCTCTCGCTTTATAATCTTCCGGCATCACAGTCAGCGTGTCCGACAATGTCCATGTCACACCTCTGTCTATGGAGAAATAAATATCTTTAAATGCTTTATTCGATTCACCAATACCACCTATCAGGCAGAACTTATCATCATAAGCAGAAAGCATTACGCCTTCTCTCTTATCAAAATAATCAGATTCTATATCGGTCAACAAAACCCACTGATAACCATTCATGGTACTCCAAGCTGAATTTAGCAGTTTGCCGTTCTTGTCTTTTCCAGCAACCACTGTTAAATTGTTTTGTTTACTACTGGTCGAATAAGATGCCAGCGAACCAAAACCTGTAACCGGGAAGTTGTCATAAACAGCTTCACCAAGCTGCCATTCCTTCAAATTATTTAGAGAAGCAAAACTCAACACTCCGTTATTATCAACAATAGCAGACAAGAACGAAGGTTGTTTCAGACTACCATCATTGACAGCCTCAATCGCACCCAATAAAGTTTTCACAGAGTAATTCTGCTCAACAAGCGTCCAGTCCTGTCCGTTAACAGAGCAATAGAGCGCCCCTTTGGTTGTAGGCACAAATAAAGCGTCTTCATACTCAGTCATCTGAGAAAGACGAACCTCACCAGCCGGCAGACCGTTCAATGTCATTTCCGTCCAGCTTTTTGCATCGGAAACAGAAGAACTATATAATGAATATCCTTTGCTTGCATCAGTTCCCTGTACGTACATATAATAATATTCATTATTCTCTTCACCCCATGTAACCACTTTTTGTTCTTTCACTGGGAATCCTAAAACGCTAGAATCATACAGTTCCCAACTCATGGAATCGGGCACCACCTGATGAACATTTATTTGAGCGTTATACACTTTCTTTGTAATACCGTCGTATGCGGCAGTTACAAATTTAACGGGTTTGGAGAAGTCCAAAGAGTCTTCCCTATTCCAGAAAAAAGTAGAGTCAGGCAAAGCATCCTGAGTCACTTCGATTGTATAGGTGCCCGTTGCTACAGACACTGTACAAATAACTTTCTCGACCTCTGTACCAAACGGCAGAGAGTCCGGGTTAAAAATACGTCCGTTTACCTGATCGATCACAAACTTCACTGTATCCACCTTGACACCAAGAATTGAATCATTCTTCACAGAAAACGAAGTTATCTGACAATCCTTAGGTATCTCATACTCCTGATCGTCTGAATTCAGACAAGAAGACAGAAACAATGCAATACATCCCGCTACAAATAGTACTATTCTATTTTTCATCCAAAAATAAGTTTGTTGCATATAAAGCCACAAAAGTAGAAACATTTTTTGCTTTATTCCCAATATCGGCTAATATTTATAATATTTTAGTTCCGTTAAACTACTTCGCTCACTGATTTTTCCGTGAGAAAACAGTGATTACGTGGTTCTGAACTTTTTTCACGTCCGTTAACGACAAAGATGCCACCCTGTTCAAATCCGGTGCTTTTACACCCGATTCCAGATTGACAGGGGCTGTTTCAACCAATATCTGATCCCATAAATTCTCCTCCAGAAAATGCTCAAGAAGCACAGCTCCCCCTTCCACCATCAACGAATTTAATTTACGGATATACAATTCGTGCATCACCTGCGGCAAGACAGGCTGTGAAAAATCGAGGGTGACATACTCCACATTCTCCCCGTTTTCCGCTTTTCCGGCAGTAAAGACCAGTGTTTTCACTGTTCCGTCAAACAAATGATAATGCGAGGGAATACGTAAAGTCCGGTCGAGCACCACCCTGACAGGTGAGTTTCCAGCCCAATGCCGTACCGTTAACGAAGGGTTATCCAGGAAAGCCGTCTGCGTCCCGACCATGATAGCCGCCACATTCGCCCGCAAAGAATGCACCCTGCGCATCGTCTCCGGTGAAGACAATACGACAGCCGGTGAGGTATTATCCGTCCGCCCACGGTCCATAAAACCGTCCGCACTCTGCGCCCATTTCAAATAAATGTAAGGCCGCCGCTTTTCCTGAAAAGTCATAAACACCCGGTTCAACTCCCGGGCTTCCTTTTCCATCACACCGGTTACCACATCCACACCTGCTTCACGCAGCATCCGTACCCCTCTTCCCGACACTTCCGGAAACGGATCCAGACACCCGATCACCACACGCGGTATCCGCTTTTTTATGATCAACTCCGCACAGGGAGGTGTCTTCCCATAGTGCGAACAGGGTTCCAGGCTTACGTATATCGTAGCCTCTTTCAACAAAGACTCATCACGAACCGAAGCGATTGCATTCACCTCGGCATGCGCTTCGCCATATTTCCGGTGATAGCCTTCTCCGATAATTTTACCCTGATGCACGATCACGGCTCCAACCATCGGATTCGGTGCCACATTGCCCGCTCCGCCACGGGCTAGTGAAATACAACGAGCCATATATTTATTCTCAACCTCGACCATTTTCTTTGCTTATAAATGGTTTTTGCATTACTTTTGCATTAAAATTAAATTGATATGACTGGGACTGTCGCCTATATACAAAATACGCTCAAAGATTATTATCCGCCAAGTGAAATTAAAGCATTCATTCGTTTGATAATGGAACGCGTTTGCGATATTCAGCCGCACCAATTCTTACTCTGCAAAGATAAAGAATTATCTGAGAAGGAGAAGACACAGATTTATAATATCGTAGAACGATTGGTAAAATATGAGCCGATCCAATATATTTTCGGTAAAACAGACTTTTACGGATTTGAGTTTCTAGTGAACCCGTCAGTGCTGATCCCCCGTCCGGAAACGGAAGAATTGGTGGAATTGATCGTACACGATTATGCCAAAAAGAGTATTGACATCCTGGATGTAGGTACCGGTAGCGGCTGCATTGCCATCACTTTAAGAAAATTACTGAAGAAAGCACAGGTTTCAGCACTCGACATCTCTCCGGAGGCGTTGAAAATAGCCAAAAGAAATGCTGGGATCAACCGCGTACAGTTGACTTTCTACGAAAAAGATATCCTCCAGCCATCCAAAACGGCTGATTCCATAGAAGATGAATTCGATGTCATCGTCAGCAACCCTCCCTATGTCATGGAGAAGGAAAAAGCGGAAATGGAGAAAAACGTGCTTGATTACGAACCTTCGCTAGCACTGTTCGTACCCGACGACAACCCGTTGTTGTTTTACAATAACATCGCCCGCTTTGCCGAACAGAAACTGAAAAAGAAAGGCTACCTCTATTTCGAGATCAACGCACAGATGGGCGAAGCCGTGGTAAATAGCTGCGCATGATGGAATTCAAGAATGTGGAACTGATACAGGACCTATCGGGTAAAGACCGCTTCGTAAAGGCACAGACATGGAACAGATAACCGAACCCGAAATGCTACGCCGCGCAGCCGCTTACTGCTCGACTGCCGAACGCTGCATCCAGGATGTACAAAAAAAGATTAAAGCCGCCGGCCTCTCCCAAGAGGAAGGCGAGCGAATCATTGCACGTCTGCTCCAGGAAAAATTCATTGACGAACATCGTTTCGCCCGTTATTTCGTAAACGACAAACTGCGTTTCAACAAATGGGGACGCATCAAAATCGCATACGAACTTCAAAAAAGGAATATCCCTGCCCCCATCCGTTCGGAAGCGCTGGAAGGGATAGACGAAAAAGAATATGCCGATATCCTCCAATCGTTGCTGAAGGCGAAAAAGAAATCGACCAAAGGCAAAGATGAACGGGATATCTACATCAAACTTCTCCGTTTTGCTGCCGGCCGTGGCTTTGAAAGCCGGGAAGCATCCCGTTGTCTGAAACAATTATTCAACGGGAACGATTATGAGGAAGATTTTTAATGACCTGCTACACCTCTTTTTTCCTAAGCTCTGCATGCTGTGCCAGATGCCTCTCGTCGGAGGGGAAGAACATATCTGCCTGAAATGTCTTTGCGACCTGCCCCGTACAGGACACAATTTTCTGGAAGAGAACCCCGCCACCTACCTGTTCGGCGGAAAAGTCCCGGTTTACCATGCAGCCGCTTTCCTGCATTACGAAAAAGGTGGCCATGTGCAACAGCTTATCCATTCCCTGAAATACCACGACAACCGTGAGATCGGTTTCCGCCTGGGACGTATGGCCGGCCTGAGGTATCAAAAAGCGATCCTGTCAGACCGCCCGGACCTTCTCCTCCCCGTCCCGCTCCATCCCAAAAAGCGGAAACAGCGCGGCTACAACCAGTCCGAATGGATCGCCCGCGGCCTCAACACCCTTTTGAAACTCCCGATCGACACCACCAGCCTCCGACGCACAAAAGAGACAGAAACACAGACGCACAAACAGACTTACGACCGTTGGCTGAATATGCAGAATATTTTCTCTGTCGTCGACCGCGAAGTCCTGGCAGGAAAACACATCCTCCTTATCGACGATGTCATCACCACCGGATCGACCATCGGAGCATGTGCCGAAGCACTGCTGACGATCCCGGGAGTACAGGTGAGCGTGCTGGCGATAGCGATGGCGTAAAAAAAACAAGGTGAATTTCCACACAGGAATTGTAAACAAAATTAAATTTCTTTCAACAAGAGAGAGATTTCTTTCTCGGTAATAGTATTTTGCTCTGCTTTGTCGTAAATGGCGAGAAGAGTGATTATACCTTCTTCCACGCTAATAATTGTAGTATAAGTAATTACTCGTGCTCCATGGCTTTTACCTTTTCCTTTGTCGCTAATAGCCATGCGCACTTTACGGACACCGTTGCCCAAATCGGCACCGACAGTGGGATTTTGCATTAATTCTTTAACAAGTTCCCGAAGATCGCTTTTCAACGATTTGTACTTTTTAGCCAACTTCTTGACCTTTTTGTCAAAGCTTGGCAAGGTATCAATACTATAATTCATTGAGCAGCTCTTCTACGGGACGACTTTTCAGTTTCCCCTGTTTCGTCAACTTTAGTTCCCGCAATCCATCCCTGATATCATCCAGGATTTCCTCTTTTTCTTTGGCAGACATTTCTTCTTTTGCCATTCTCTCGCTTTTGAGCCGCTGGAGATATTTTTGAAGTTTCTTCATTGCCTCATTGTCATCTAGCAAAGATGCTACATCTTGCAATACCGACTGTTGCAATTGTATTGTATTACTCATACTTTCATCCTTTCTTTTTAGTTATAACACAAAGATAGGATAAAACTTCACAATATGCTAAGTCTTTATTTATAAAAACACGAAAGCCCCGGCTGGAAATCCAACCGGGGCTTTGTTTTTGTCTGTTTTCACTCTTCACAGAGGTAGAACAGAAGAACTTTATTTCATTACTTTAGTATTAATATTTACCGCTTGTTCGCCCTTCACGGGGTACTTACTGTGAGGGCGGTTCGCGAACCGCCTCTACGATGCGCGGTAAAAAATTTAGAATTTTATTTTGATTATAAATTACTTTTTATTTTACGATTGCTTTTACAGCAGCTTCGCCTTCAACAGCTACTACAACTACACCTGCAGGAGCAGCGATGGTAGCTTCAGAAGAGCTAACAACTGTGTTGGCAATTGTCTGACCAAGTACGTTAGTGATTACTACGTTCTTGCCTTCAGCACCCTTAACGATTACACCACCGTCTGTTGCAATTACTTTAACAGTAGTAGTTTCTACGCCTTCGTTAGCTGTCGGAGTTTCGCCTTCAGCAGCAGCCATTACTTCAAATTCAGCGGCTTGATCAATTTCAGAAACCAATACAGGAACTGTGTTGTGGATACGTACATAACGTGTGTTCCATCCTTATCCTGGTTTTCGATGATAAATGCAGCCTTGTCACCTTCCGGATCAACAGAGCGGTCAACCAACTTGAATGCAAATGCAGCCGGAGTTGCGTCGATCTGTTTGCCATCTTCATTAGAGAAGATGATAGAGTCGTTTGCAAACCAGTTAGTTTCAGCACCATTAGAGCTTTCGATCACCAATGTATCTGCAATATGTTTAGCCGGTACAAATGCCAGACGAACATCACCCTGGTATTTAGCCTGCGGATAGATTTCTGTTGAGTCATCCAAAGCTACCAAATAGTCAGCAGTGCGGTAAGCAGGAGTCGCAACTTTTGTTGCATGTTCGCAATCATATCCATGTTCCGGACATGGGATAATCTCTTCACCTGCTTCCTGATATTCGCTACGTACAGCCAGCATATACAACGGTTTACGAGTATTGTTACGGATGTATGCAGTATCTACCAAGAACGGTAACTGAGCATTTGCAGGTTTGTCAGCCAAGTTAGTTTCACCTAAGAAGTTCAAGCAAGCTTCACCATTCTGAGCATTGCGGTTTCCAGTGTTTTCATACAAGAACTGATTTTGATCGTTTGTACGGAAGAACTTCAAGATGTTCAGTTCGCCTTCGATATCATTGTAACCATCTTTTACTGTTACACCCAAGCGACGGTATTCAGGACGGTTGTTGTCATTAACTTCGAACAAGGTGTTCTTGTTTGCGCTATATACACATTCCTGCTGATACATATAAGAATCGTCTGTTCCTACATAAGCTTTACCTTTCAAAACAGAAGTAGTTGCTTCAACCAAATTGAAATGTTTATCAGCCTTACGGATAACCACATTAGTACCTGCTTCTGCAGCCCAAGAAGCCTTTTCACCAGCCAAGCTGAAGAAAGTCTCACCAACGTTGAATGTGTAAATCGGAGCTTTCAGTTCCGGTTCGTTCTTTTTCAACTGACCACCTTCGTAATAGTTTATCAAAGATTTCACAACATAATCACCAGTCTTTGTAGCTGTAAATTCTACTGCATCAACAGAAGTACCAACGATAGCATTTTTAGCATCATTCATACCAACCTTAGCATAGCCTTCGAATACATTTGACCAGAAAGACATTTCGAATGACTTTTCCTTCAATTCCGCTGCATCTTCAGCCAGATATTTGTAATATAGTTTGCTGTCATCTACCGACACGAATTTGATTTCGTAGTCTTTACCCTTCCAAACATAGATGTTATCAGTTTTATCACCATTTTCACGCAATTCATTCTTAGTGATAGTTAATTTAACATCTTTGTCTTCACGGTTTACAATTGTGTACACTTCTGTTTCTTCGTTGTAAGCAATAGCCCACTGTTTTTCCAAATCGTTAGCTACAGTCTTAGTCCAAACATATTCATTATCGCATGTTGCAGCCAAGAATTCATCATCTCCTGTACCTTCTTCATTCAGCGCTTTGATTACAGCAAATTTGTTCTGTAAGAATTCTTTCGGATTAACGATGTTGTTAGCACCCAAAGTGATGGTCGGCCATGATTCTTCAAGAACCTCATCTTTACCAATATTTGCACTTGTTGTCAAAACAACTTTGTCACCCAATGTCTGAACGAACAGGTTACCGAATGCTTCAGTAGCGTCACTAGCAGCAAATACAGTAACTAAAACAATCTTGTCTTCTGCACAACCTGCATATTGAGTGAATTCGAAATAAGACAACTGATTAGCTCCAACTGTTTTCACCAAATCAAACTTAGCACCTCTGTTATCAGGAGCACCTAAGTTTGAACCCCATTTTTTTGTCTTGTCCAGGACAACAAATTTGTCATCGCTCTTCAACTGGAAGCGAGTAGGTTCTCCCTCTACAGCTACTGCAACCAAGTCGCCAGCGAATGCTTCAGCACCTTCGATTTCAGCACCACCATTGATTGTCATATTGAAACCGTCGTTCAACAGGGCGTTCAGCTTATCAGCGCTCAGTTTAACGATCGGAGATTTGTAGATACCAAAGTTAGCAGCAGTACCTACTTGAAGATCACTACCCAGCAACTGACCTTCGCCAACACCCAGTGTGAAGCTAGCAGGAGAACCAGCCACAATGAAGTTGTCACGCTTTTCGATTACCAAAGCCTTACCAGTAGCTTTGTTTGTGAATTTGTAAGTTACAGTTTTACCGTCAGCAGCTGTACCTGTTGTTACTGCCCACAGTACCTGATCCAACTCAGCTTCTTCAACCATTGCACCAGTAGTACCATCAGCTTTCAAAACATGGGTACCGTCAGCAGCAATAACATAGTATTCGTTAGCTGTGATAGTTGTCTGCAAAGGCAGGTTTTCGCCAGCAAATTTAACATCGTCGTTGTAAACAACGAAAGTCAGATCTTTAGAATCTGCCGACATTGTATAACCAGGGTAAGGAACACGAACATTACCTTCCGCATCCATATGCAATTTGCCATTAAAAGTGTCAACACCTGGCAAACAAACCAACTGACCTCCCTCTATCTTAAATTGTAGCTTCGTACCATTGACACCAAAAGATAGATAACCAGTAGCGTCAGTTTCAGTTCCGGCATACTGCAGATAAGTGTCTCCACTTTTCAAATAATAAACACCATCTTTATCTGCCACTGCTTCCAGTTCAAATGTAACTTTGTCACTAGTCACTTCAGCAGCGTCAGCAACTTTCATGCTAGAAATATTCCAGATTTTCATCTGATCGCCCTCAACAACCGTACCAATGGCATACTTACCACCGATCGCAGGAGTTGTTTTCACAATCGCTGCATCCAATGTTGTCCAAGCCCCAGCCAGCAGAAGGCTGACCAAAAGAGTAGAAAACTTTTTGTTCATAATCAATAAATTTAATATTAATAATAGTGTTATAAAAGTTCTATCTGTAGGAGCGTCAAAATGTCACAAATTGTTAAATGACGAGTTTAAACGTTCCTTTTTTCTCGTCATTTTTGGGTGTATGATTTGAGTTCATACCGGAAAGGTCGAATTTTGTACTAACTTTGTTATTCTGTTGATAAGAAAGGATATAGAGAAAGAAAAAAATATAGAGAAAAAGAGTGGTGGTTAAAAAGATTGTTGTAATTTTGTGACTAGAAAAAAGGAACGTTTTTTTTAGTCACACGTTTTTCCCACTCTAATGATTAATATTCAACCGATATAAACACTTTCGGAATCCGGTAAAACAGACGTTTTTCCCTAATACCTTTCCAACGGATGCCTACCCGTCAGAACTCCGATGCCTACTCGTTTTCGGAGCGATAACTACCCGTTCAGAAAAAGGCCGTTTTTAGACCGATGAAATACCGATGAGTCTCAAAAGTCTCACGAGTCTCACCCCCCTTTTTCATTTCTTGACATTTTTGCCTTTTTCCGTCTTTCGATAGCAACCGGTTGATACTAAAAGAACTAGGCCATATTCCTGTGCCTTTTTCAACATACGGAACACACTCGCACGGCTAATTCCGCGGACACGAGCCTCTTCGAGTATATCCGACGTTTTAAACTCATCCGGCATGGCCTCGAAAAGGTCGACTTGCGCATCCGGCAACTTGTAATGCTGCTCCGTGTCGCTATGCTTCAACGAAGTGCTCACCAGCAACGAATGACGAAGGCAGCATTTCCCGATATGGAAAGCGATCTCGAAATCGTCGTCCGCTATCTCGATTTTACCGTCCATATTCCGCGATTCACCTTTACGGATCCCCGTCAACGTCATTGCCATACGGAAAACGACCAGGCGATGGCGCAACACGACAGAGGCTATGTCGTTGTTGCCAAATACACGTACATTATTATATTCACGTTCGAAGAAGCGGTCAAGTCTTTTACGCTGCTTGTCGGAAAAAGAGACAAAAGTCGGTGAACTCTCCAAATGCACCGCCATGTCAAGCACCCGTTGCCCCAGTCTTTCAAAATAACGCAAGCTGCAAAGCGTATCGTCGGCCGACGTAAGCGGTTGATATTCGGCACGGCCGGTAATGCGGTAAATCAACATGCGACTATATAGCCCGCTCTCGGTCGAAGGGATCAGCTTTGTCAACATGCCGGGAGTACCTGTTGCCAGAAAACCCAGTTCGGGAAATTCGATATAAGAAGTCCCGTTGGTCTTCGACGAACAGCTGATCCGTTCATGCTGGAAAGCTTGGTTCAAGACATAACTATACCCTCCGAACTCTTGCGCAATGGTATTATTGACCGACTCGAGTTCCGTCTCATACAAAAACGAAGCATAAGGCTGTTCACATCCAACTGTTCGATCATACGCGCCGTCGTCGTGTAGCCACTCATGTGCAGGTGCTTCTGACGGACCAGTTCCGGCTCTTCGGGAGGAGGCCCAGCCGGCTTCTTACCTTTCGCGGCACGTACCTGCGCCTTGTAGTTGTCTGATGCCTCTCTTTTCTCCTCGTATTCCTTCACTTGTGCTTTCGAAACGTCGTACACATAGTTTTGCCAGGGATCGGCCAGCTTACGGACCACATTGATGCTCCCTTTGCCACTTCCGGAAGGGCCGACGATCAAGGTATAGAAAGGAGGTTTATACAGTTGATTCTTCAACATGCCGCTAACACCGGGCATGATGGTGCTCAGTACGGTCAGCGAAGAGAGGAGCAACAGGTCGTATTCGCGGTCGTTGGTTGCCACCTTCAGAATCTCAGCGATCAGTCCGGGGCAACGCTCCAAAATCGCTCTGTCGAAGTGGGGCAAATCGACCTCGTCAGGATCAATATCAAAGCCTAGAGGCGAATCACCCTCTATTGGTAGATTTTCAGAAATGGGGGTGAGACTTGTGAGACTCGTGAGACTCTTCTTGCCGGTGGAAGCTGTCGGCGGGCACCAGGGATTGCTGCCGTGCGACGAACGATAACGGCGGTACACGTCGGCGACGATACCACGGATTTCCTTCTCCCCGAACCCCGGTTCTACATAACGGCGCAGGCATTCGGCCATCACTTCGTTTTCATCGAACCCCGCACTGTTCAAGGCCGAAGCCAGCTTCAAAACGAAGCTATGACGCCCGCCATCGGCAAAAGGATTGTTTACTTCAAATTTATCGATGTAGTTGGACAGCGAATTGTCCGGATAGGACGACGGACGGACAGCCGGAGCCTTTTTCGCCACCAGCACCGTTTCCTGCGGGACATGTACCACTTCGGCCACCTCTTTATAAAAAGCATCCGGATCATAGCTGGCAAAGCAACCGCGGTTGGCATCCTTGCCGGAGATATCCACCGTTACACCAGGGAGGTCTTTCTCGATCATCGCCCGTACCTGTTCGAATGCTTGCAGATGATGTTCCTGATCGCTGTCCACCAGCACGAAGAGTTTGTTTCCCGTATGGGAAGGACTGATATGCCCGGCTTTCACATAACCGAGTTGCACAGCCTGGCCGAGAATTTGCTCAGGTGGCAACAGCACATCATCAAGATCGATACAGATGCAACCGGAGTAACGAACCATATGTTCGAGTTTACGGCCTCCGGCCATCGCTCCGCCGGGTACCAGCAGAGGGAGTCTCTTCTTGCCGGCTTCGGCTTTTTCATTTTCACTGGCAGCTAAATAGGCTTGCACTTTTTCTACCGCTTTTTTGTGTTTTCCGCTTCTGACGTCAGCAATGTAGCGTTCGAGGGTGGTTAACATCAACGTTTGCGTGTCGAATGCCGAAAAATACAACGTACATTCAACAGTTTGTCGTTTTTCTAAATCCATGGATTTATAATTAAATTAAACATTTTCAGAGTTCGCCCAGGTGTTCTACCAGGACGACGACCTGTTTTGGTGTGTATAGCTTCTGAAATTTTACCCATCCGGCGGCTTCCAGCTTGGCTTTCAGGCCGCGGGAGGTGCGTATCCATTCCCACATACGTTTATAGGCAACGACCGGCGTGTGACCGGGAAAATACAGTTGGGCGAATTCCGTTACGCCATAGGCTCTCCTCCAGGGAGAAACTTCTATTTTTTTGTCTTCCATAATTATTTATAAATTATAATATTAACACACCACAACATAAGCATTATATCAATACGTTGTTCCGCAAAAGACGAATATTTATCAAATAAAAAATACATACTGAACATTACGCACCATCCCGCAGCCTCCCATGAAGGAGAAAGCCTGTATTATCTTTGCAATGTAGTTCAGAAACAAGTTCTTATTACACTAACCCTTAAACATTTAACAGCATGTCAGTAAAGTACAAACTGGTCTTGAAAAAAGACCTTACCCAAGGAGCGACGGCAGATGCGAAACGTTATTACGCATCTGCTCCGGTGAGCGGAATGATGGATTTCGACTCCATCTGTGAATTGATAGCCGACCGTTCCACAGCGAGCGACGGCGACGTGGCACTGGTTGTTCTCGGCCTGATTCGTGCGATGGAAGAAGCTTTACTCCGCAACGAAGTAGTTCAACTTGGAAGACTAGGTAATTTCCGGTTGTCGATCGGTAGTTCCGGAACAGTCGAAGAAAAAGATTTTCAAGCCAACATGATCCGTAAACCGAAAATCATCTTCACCCCCGGCGATAAGCTGCGCGCCATGATCGAAAAAGTAAGCCTCGAACGCATCGGCAAGGAGCCGGAAGCGCCGGAAGAAGGCGGAAGCGACCGCCCGGAAATTGAGTAATCTTCAATTTTTAATTTTCAATCTTCAATTAAAAAGTATGACAGCACAACAAATCAGCTTCGTCAAGAACTCCCTGCAGGCCGCCGTGTCCGCGGGAGCCTCTTTCAACATGAATCCCACCGTGATACTGGCACAGGCTGCCTTCGAAAGCGGATGGGGAATGAGCAAACTGGCAACGGGCAGTAACAATTATTTCGGTCTGACGGCCTACGGTTGCAGCAACCAGTACTGGCACGGTGGTAAAACGACAGTGAACACCGGCAGCTACTCCCTGGATTTCCGCCGGTACGACACCCGCGAAAATTCCTTTCTCGACTTCGCCCGCCTGATCCGCAACAACTACCGTACCGCCTGGCAGGCCAGCAACAATCCGGAAGCCTATGCCCGCGAGATAGCCTACAGCCCGTATATCAGCGAACTAAACGGCGACGACCGCGAAACCTACCGTCGAAGTCTGGTCCAGATGGAGAAGACGGTACGGGCGATTGTTGAGATTATTATTTAGAAAAAGGTGAACTATCCCGTTCCCGTGCTTGACACGGGATCGCAAAGGCACAGACCGTTTCCTATAATATCTTTTGATACCTCCAGTTCTCTTGCGGCCCCGTGTCAAGCACGGGGACAGGATAGTTCACTTTTGATAAAATTCAAACCATATTTAATCCTAAAACGACCATGTCCAAATTCAAACGAATCATCGAATTCATTCTTGCTTTGCTTAATTTTTTGTTTCATTTTAAACCGTCAACAGATGATAAAACGGCTATCGTTACTGAAATTTATCCCAGCCCTGCTGCTCCGCCTGGCACGGAAAGGGATCACCCTGTATTTGAAACTATCCCTTAGGATACGGCTAGGGTTTCCGTAGGGATAAGGCTGCCGGTCAACGCCTCCCGAAGGCTGGCCGGTGGCCTTTTATTTTCAATAACATCTTTTTAACCCCTCATTTTTTTCAGGTTCTACAAGGTTATCTCATTCTGTTTACCTACTTTTGCAGACTGATATAAATATATATGTAGGATTGTATGAAAACACTGGAAAGATTAGTTGCAGAAAAATTATTAAAGATTAAAGCCGTTAAATTACAACCGGCAAATCCGTTCACTTGGGCTTCAGGCTGGAGATCACCCATTTATAATGATAACAGAAAGACGCTTTCTTATCCGGCTGTTCGTAGTTTCATCAAATTGGAACTGGCACGCGTAATCAGCGAAAAATATGAAAACGCAGATGCTATCGCAGGCGTAGCCACAGGGGCTATTGCACAGGGCGCATTAGTAGCCGATTTGCTTGGACTTCCATTTGTTTATATTCGTGCTACCCCAAAAGATCACGGACTGGAAAACCTGATCGAAGGTGAACTGAAACCGGGTTCGAAAGTTGTCATCATCGAAGACTTGGTATCGACCGGAGGAAGCAGTCTGAAAGCCGTACAAGCAGTACGTAATTTCGGTTGCGATGTGGTCGGTATGGTTGCTATCTTTACATATGGATTCCCTGTTGCTGTAGAAGCATTCAAGGATGCAAAAGTACAGTTGACAACCTTGAGCAATTACGATGCAGTCCTGGAAGAAGCCGTACGCACGGATTATATCGACGAATCCGAAATTTCAATCCTCCAAGAATGGCGCAAGGATCCCTCTAACTGGAATCCCGGTGTTTAATCTTAAATGACCCGGAATGACAGAATTTGTAAGTGAGATCAAAACGATCCCCTATAACGAGGATCGTGTCTATGCAATGCTGTCCGACCTTTCCAATCTGGAACGGGTGAAGGACCGCATTCCACAAGATAAAATCAAAGACTTCGAGTTCGACAGCGACTCTTGCAGTTTCGCTGTCGATCCCGTAGGTAAAATAACTTTTCAGATCGTAGAACGCGAACCGAACAAAACGATCAAATTTACTACAACCAATTCGCCCGTGCCACTCTTCTTGTGGATTCAACTGAAACAAGTGCAAGAGGCCGATACGCGATTGAAAATGACGATCCGCGCCGATCTGAACCCGTTCATCAAACCGATGGTATCAAAACCGTTGCAGGACGCTCTCGACAAAATATCAACAGTGATTGCCTCCCTGCCCTATTAATTCTCCGCATTATGGCTCAGAAACTTTGGGAAAAAAATGTACAGGTAGACAAGGAAGTCGAAACATTTACCGTAGGTAAGGACCGCGAGATGGACCTTTACCTGGCTAAATACGACGTTCTTGGCTCGATGGCTCATATAACGATGCTGGAAAGCATCGGGTTGCTCGCAAAAGAAGAACTGACGGTTCTGCTGGCGGAGCTGAAAAACATCTATGCCGTGGCCGACCGCGGCGAGTTCGTGATCGAAGAGGGCGTGGAAGACGTCCATTCGCAGGTGGAACTGATGCTGACACGCCGCCTGGGCGATATCGGCAAGAAGATACATAGCGGACGTTCGCGTAACGACCAGGTGCTGCTGGATTTGAAACTGTACACGCGTGCACAAATCCGGGAGTTGGTAGAACTAACGAACGGCTTGTTCGAGGTGCTGATCAGCCAGAGTAACCGTTACAAAGAAGTACTGATGCCGGGGTATACGCATTTACAGATTGCGATGCCTTCATCGTTCGGCCTGTGGTTCGGGGCGTATGCCGAGAGCCTGGCGGATGATTTGCAGATGATGCAGGCAGCTTATAAGGTATGCAACCGCAACCCGCTAGGTTCGGCAGCCGGATATGGCTCGTCTTTCCCGCTGAACCGCCAGATGACAACCGACCTGCTGGGTTTCGACTCGATGGACTATAATGTTGTCTATGCACAGATGGGACGCGGCAAGATGGAACGTACGGTAGCTTTCGCTATGGCGGGCATTGCCGCAACGCTTTCAAAGCTGGCCTTCGATGCTTGCATGTTCAATAGCCAGAACTTTGGATTCATCAAATTGCCGGATCAGTTTACGACAGGTTCGAGCATCATGCCACATAAGAAGAATCCGGACGTGTTCGAACTGACGCGCGCAAAATGTAACAAGATACAGGGCCTGCCGCAGCAGATTACATTAATATGCAACAACCTGCCGTCGGGTTATTTCCGCGACTTGCAAATTATCAAAGAGGTGTTCCTGCCTGCTTTCGACGAACTGAAGGATTGTATCCGCATGGTAACGCACATGATGCGCGAAGTGAAGGTGAACGACCATATTCTGGAAGATGACAAATATGCCTTATTGTTCAGCGTAGAAGAGGTGAACCGCCTCGTATTGGAGGGTGTACCTTTCCGCGACGCTTACAAACAGGTCGGTCTGAATATAGAAGCGGGCAAATTCACTCCGAATAAAGCGGTCAGCCATACGCACGAAGGTAGTATCGGTAATCTATGCAATGATAGTATTTCTGCTCTGATGCAAAATATTATTGACGGTTTCTCGTTTAGTAAAGTAAACGAAGCAGAAAAGGAACTGTTAGCATAAACATATGAAAAGAATATTTTTTTGTTTGGTAGTACTGTTGGCGATGTCGTGCAATAAGGTAAACGTCTCGAACATTCCTTATGCACGGGTATATCTGGAACTGGATTTGACCTACAAAGACAAGGACCTGGTAGGTGCTCTTAATTTTAAAGAAATAACATCTACCAGCGGTCAGAACTACGGTACGCAGCTCGGATATTCGGGAGTACTGGTGGTTAGCGGATTCGATTCCAGCGGCAACACCAAGTATTATGCCTATGACCTCTGCTGTCCTCACGAAGCAAATAAAAATACAACGGTCAAAGCTGACAATACCGGCTGGGCAGAATGCCCCAAGTGCGGAACCAAATACGAAATAGCGTATGGTACTGGAACTCCGTCAGATGGCCCGTCAGAATTTGCATTAACGAGATTCGATGTCACTCAGCAGGGGAACAAATTATTAATCCGGTATTAAAAAAATCATCCTCTAAAGAGATTTTTTTAGTCAAATGTTTGCAAATACAAAAATTTCGTCTACCTTGCACACGCAAACGAAAACAATGCGGAAGTAGCTCAGTTGGTAGAGCATAACCTTGCCAAGGTTAGGGTCGCGGGTTCGAGTCCCGTCTTCCGCTCATCTCTAAGAGAAGGGATGCTCGAATGGTGGAATCGGTAGACACGAAGGACTTAAAATCCTTTGGCCATTGCGGCTGTGCGGGTTCAAGTCCCGCTTCGAGTACAGTTTGATTTAATTGCGGAAGTAGCTCAGTTGGTAGAGCATAACCTTGCCAAGGTTAGGGTCGCGGGTTCGAGTCCCGTCTTCCGCTCGCTTCCAAAAGGCCTCGGTATTGCTTGTAATATCGGGGCTTTTTATTTTGCAAAAAGAGATAACAAAAAAGCCCCGCTCTAAAAGCGAGGCCGTGTGTCAGAACGAAGATGCTACTTGTTTTTCCAATGCTTCTTTTATAAATGCATTTATAGAAATCCCTGCTTGTTTAGCCAGCATGGCTATTTTATTATGAATTTCGGGCGAAATACGCACATTCAAAGAACCTGAATAGCTTTTATGAGGCTCAATGCCTTCTTCTTCGCAATATACCAGATAATCATCCACAGCCTCTTGAAAGGCCTTTCGTAATTCACTCACGCTTTCTCCCTCGAAATTCACAAGTGCATTAATGCCTTCTACCTTTCCAAAGAAGACATTATCTTTCTCGCTGAAATTAACAGAGCCGATATAATCTTTATAAGTTAATGTATTCATCGTAGCCTCCTTCATTTAATAAATCCTGCATCAATCAAATCATTTAATACCTGCTTCATAGCATATGCCTTAATAATATTGCCCGGATACGGCTTATGCAGCATGATCGGACGTTTATCCTTATTCTTATAAACCACCCTCGAACCAGACGTTTTGCCTTTATTCGATTTTTCATAGCCAAAACATTTTAAAAACTTTTCTAATTCATCAAATGTGAAATCTGACGGTAAAGCCTTAAAACGTTCTATAAGTTTTTCTTTAGTCCCCATTTGGTTAATCTTTTTGCAAATGTAACTATTAATTAGTTGCAAACAATATCATATTTACAATTTAACAAAAAGGGCCATAGCATTTCTACCACAGCCCTCCCTTCATAGACACACCAATATTTATAACTATCGTATAAATATCTTCTTTACCTCTCTATATGTCTTTTCTGAATAATCCATTAGACGCAAATATAAGAATTAATTCAACATTCCAATAACATTTCGGATGTAAGCGCTTAAAATTCGGCTTATAACAGTTATTTTGACGTTTTTTTCACAAACAATAAAAAAGCCCGACCTGCAATCAGACCGGGCCTTATCTTTATCAGATACGGATTATTTTCCTTGTAAGCCGGCATCCATCGCGGCAGCAGCCTTACGACCGTCGCCCATGGCCAGGATTACGGTTGCACCACCACGAACGATATCGCCTCCGGCATATACATCCGGCAAAGCGGAACGCATGGTATCCTGGTCGACTACGATTGTTCCCCATTTGCTTACTTCCAGGCCGCTGAAGGCACGCGGGATAAGCGGGTTAGGAGAAACACCAACGCTGACGATTACTTCGTCCACATCAATGGTATCGATGGCTCCTTCGATAGCCACCGGACGACGACGTCCGGAAGCATCCGGTTCGCCCAGCTCCATCTTCTGCAAACGCATCTGTTTGACACGTCCCCTTTCATCACCGATATATTCGATAGGATTATGCAGTGTCATAAATTCCACACCTTCTTCCTTGGCATGTTTTACTTCTTCCACACGGGCAGGCATTTCCTCTTCGCTACGACGGTAAACAATCATAGCACGTTCGGCTCCCAGGCGGCGGGCTGTACGTACAGAGTCCATCGCCGTGTTACCACCACCGATTACGGCCACTTTCTTGCCTTGCAATACAGGCGTATCGCTTTCCGGATTGGCGGCATCCATCAGGTTGACACGTGTCAGGTATTCGTTGGACGACATGACACCAATCAGGTTTTCGCCCGGTATATTCATAAAGTTAGGCAGACCGGCACCGCTGGCTGCAAAGAAGCCTTTGAAGCCTTCTTCATGCAGATCGTCATAACTGATAGTCTTTCCGACGATGCAGTTCGTGACGAACTTCACTCCCATCTTACGCAGGCCTTCGATTTCCACGTCTACAATCTTATTCGGCAAACGGAATTCGGGAATACCGTATTTCAATACGCCGCCAATCTCGTGCAGCGCCTCGAACACCGTCACGTCGTATCCGCGTTTTGCCATATCACCGGCAAAAGACAGTCCGGCAGGACCGGAACCGATTACGGCTACCTTGATACCGTTCTTTTCTGCTACCTCCGGTACGGAGATATTGCCGCTCTCCCGTTCGTAGTCGGCTGCGAAACGCTCCAGATAACCGATAGCAACAGGAGCCTTTTTCATCTTCAAGTGGATACATTTGCTTTCGCACTGCTTTTCCTGCGGACATACACGGCCGCAAACGGCAGGCAGGGCACTGGTTTCTTTCAGGACCCTAGCCGCTTCCAGAAATTCACCCCGTTCGATATTCTTGATGAATGTCGGGATATTGATACTTACCGGACAACCTTCCATACAGGTCGGATTCGGGCAGTCGAGGCAACGTTGTGCCTCCTGCATGGCCTGTTCCTTCGTCAATCCCAGGTTCACCTCTTCCAGGCGGGTATGACTACGGTATTCGGCATCCAGTTCATTCATTTCTACACGGGGAATATCCGTGCGTTCTTTATTTTTTTTGCTTTTGCGCAGTTTTTCTCTCCAGGGTTCGGAACGGCGGGCTGCAATTAATTCTGCTGTTGTCATTTGTTTCAGTGGTTATTTCTTTTCAATATCTTTATAAGCACCCAGACGCATAAGCATCTCATCGAAATCAACCTGGTGGGCATCGAACTCCGGTCCGTCCACACAGACAAACTTGGTCTTTCCGCCTACCGTGATACGGCAAGCACCACACATGCCGGTTCCGTCTACCATGATCGTGTTCAACGAAGCGACAGTAGGTATCTCATATTTCTTTGTAAGGGCTGAAACGAATTTCATCATGATGGCCGGGCCGATGGTTACACAAAGGTCTACCTTCTCACGGTTGATGACACTTTCTACGCCGTTTGTTACCAGTCCCTGGGTACCGTATGAGCCGTCGTCGGTCATAACGATCACTTCGTCTGAGTTTGCACTCATCTGTCTTCCAGAATCACCAGGTCTTTCGTACGGGCCGCCAGAACAACGATCACCCGGTTGCCTGCCTTATGAAAAGCCTCAACGATAGGCAGCAGCGGGGCTACACCTACACCACCTCCGGCGCAAACTACGGTACCTACCTTTTCGATATGGGTAGCCTGTCCCAGCGGACCTACCAGGTCGGTAATATAATCGCCTACGTTCAAATCGCAGATCTTCTTGGATGAACCGCCTACAGCCTGAATCACAAGTGTGATGGTTCCTTTCTGAGTATCTGCACCTGCAATGGTTAAAGGGATACGTTCACCTTTCTCTCCCACCTTCACGATCACAAAGTGACCGGCTTTGCGTGAGCGGGCAATCAGAGGAGCCTCCACTTCCAGCTTCACGACATTGGCAGAGAAATGTTCTTTACTTACAATTTTATTCATTCTAATCGCTACTGTTGATAGTTTATTTTGTTGATTTGCTTGCAAAAATATATCAAAAAAGTGAATCTATTAGTATTTTGCCAAAGAAAAAGGCTTTATTCGAACAATCCTTCGTCGCGAAGCAGCATTAAAATCGCCGAATGGGGCACGATCAGGAACTTTTCGTCGTTAAACTTAATCTCGTAGGCGGCATTCTGCAGATAAACAGCCAGATCGCCTTCGTGCGCCTGCAAAGGCAGATAATGGACGGCTTCGTCTTCCTTCTTCTCCCATACTTCATGCTCTTCCTTCTGCGAAGGTAGCGGAAAACCGGGACCTACCTTGATGATATAACCGCTTTGTATCTTCTCCTGCTGTACGGTGGGCGGCAGGTAAAGGCCTGATTTAGTCTGACTCTGCGGATTCTTCGGCTTGATAAGCACCTTGTCGCCTATCATGATGAATTTGTCTATGTCTTTTTGGTCGATTGATAATTGCATAATTACTGAATAAATAGAATTAATAAATGAGAACAAATCTACAAAATATCTTTATATACGAGACGAATAAGTATAAAAAACGGCCATAGGCATTGCCTGACTCTTCTTTATTCTTATATTACGCCAACTTTATAACAGACTACAACATGAAAACATTACCTCTTCTATTTTTTACTTTTTTCCTGGCAACCGGTTGCTCAGGTACGAAAAAAGATTCCGCCGCACAACCGGATAACGGAGAAGAAACGGCAGAAACAGCAATACAGCCGGCCGCTCCCGTCTGGTATGAAGGAGAAAAACCTATCTTTTTTAATGTAGAAGAGAATTATCCGGAAACGAATATCCGCCTGAGCGATCTCTCCGATGCGTTGTATATACCACTGGAGACCAACGACAGTACGCTTCTGAGGCAAATCGGGACATGCGAAGGCAACGAATATTTGCTGACTAACGACTTCATCTACGCGCAAGAAGACCAAGCGGCTATTTATATATTCAAAAGAGACGGCAGCCTGGTCCGGAAAATCGACCATAAGGGCGGAGGACCGGGCGAATACAGCTACATAAGCAGCTATGCCGTCGATACCCTCCGGAAAGAGATCTTCGTTCAGGATGCCAACCTAAAGAAGGGATGCACGTATGTCTACGACCTCGAAGGGAACTTCAAACGTACCTTCCTCAACAAAGCGAAAGAGATCACGATCCTCAACGACTCGCTCCTGCTCAATTATTTCAGATACAATCCGGGAGGTCCGCGCTATTCGGTCGTCCGCAAAGAAGACGGAAGCACGGTAAAAAAATTACCGATCCGCTTCCCAACCCAACTGCCTCACGATAGCCACGGGCGCCTGGCCTACGGAAGCCTGGTAAAGAGCCCTAAAGGGGCCTTTATGGCTAATTTGGGCAATGATACCATCTTTGAAATCCGGCAAGACTTGCAGGTCATTCCGCGTATCATCGACCAAAGCAAATATCCCACCACTTTCGCCCAGGTGCATCCGACGATCGAGACCGAGCGCTACCTGATGTTCTATATCCTGCGTTGCCATTCGTATAAGCCGTATGTCGACGAGCATTACTACATCTATGACAAGAAAGAAAACCAGATCTACAAGATGACTGACTATCCGGGCAATTCATACTGGACGCTGATGGACGATTATCCGCACATCACCAACTGGAGCACGACACAGAATAGCAACGTTGCCGTACGTACCCGCCAGGTCTACGCCTTACAGGAGGCCGAAGGTAAACATGGCGATGCCGAATTGAAAAAACTGATCGAAACACTCGATGACGACGCCAATCCGGTTTTACAGATCATGCTGTTCCACACGGTAGACCAGATAAAGAAGTAATCAGGCAGAGTGATCGTTTAAAATACAAATAGCACGCAGATAACATAGATCGAGCAGATGAACACAGATTTATTAATTAAAATATCTGCGTCAATCTGCTCGATCTGTGTTATCTGTGTTATCTGTTACGTTAAATGGAACGTCCCTTAAACACGTTAGACTGTTCGGTCGGATACAGGGTACCGGTAAATGAAATACGGTTGCTGTTGAAGTTAGGACTGACAGTGGCCGTACATTTGTTGGAACCTTTCACCATACGGAAAGTCACGTTTGCCGAAACGGCTACGCCTTGTACCATCATACTGAAAGTAATATTGCCTTTCTTATCGGTCTTCATTTCCACATTCGAAGCGTTTCCTTCTACAGTGATTCCACCGATACCGTTAGGACCTGCGTAAGCTCCGTTGAATGCCAACTGGATGGTTGCGCGGTTGCCATCCATAGAGACGAAGTTGGTACTCGGAGTGACATAAACAAAACGTCCGCGTTTAAATTCCACACGATCGGCTTCGAGCACGAAGTCCTTGTCGTTAAGAGCCTGGACGGCTTGTTCGAACAATGCCATATTTTCAGCTTCTTCGGCTGCTTTACGGGCTTCTTTCTCTGCTTTTTTGGCAGCTTTCTCGGCTGCTTTATCCTGTTGTGCCATCATTGTCCCTGAACCGGCACTAAACAGCAGGACAGCTAGCAATAATAATACTCTTTTCATACTTCTATTCTTTTTAATTGTTAATCGGATACTGAGATATTTTTGACGCGGATGATACGGATAACGCGGATAAAACATCAATGTACATTTTTCTTAGCCAGGCCATCCGCGTCAAATATATCTCTTTTTGTATATATAGACAAATAACGTGCCGGTAAGTTCAATTTATCCCCTTACTTTTTATGTTTTTAACATGGTACCACAGGAAACCCCAGGCAGTTACGGCCGCAATGAAGTCTGAAAACGGCGAAGCGTACCACACCCCGTCCAGTCCCCACACATGCGGGAATGTCAAAAGGGCAGGAATCAGGAAAAGACACTGACGACTCAGACTCAGAAACATCGCTTTCCAGGCAATACCGATACTCTGGAAAAACTGGCTGATGGAAATCTGCGAACCGACCACCACGAAAACGAGCAGGCTGATGCGCAAACCGTTTGCCGTCACCTCAATCAGTTCGGGGTCGTTGGTAAAGGCCCGGGCTATTATTTCCGGAAACAGGACACTGCACAGACAACCGATCCCCATAATAACGGTCGATGTGATAATCACCAGCCACAGGGTATCCTGCACACGCTTATGCTGACCGGCCCCGTAGTTGAAGCCGACGATCGGCTGCATCCCCTGCGCAATACCGATAATCAACATCACCAGAAGCATCCCGACGCTGGTGATGATACCGTTGGCCCCCAAAGCCAGGTCGCCGCCATATTGTTTCAAGGCGTAGTTCTGGATAACGACAACCAAGCTGCCCGCCAACTGCATGGCGAAAGGCGAAACACCGATCGTCAGGATATTCCATACCACATGGCGTTCCAGTTTGAAAGTGCCTTTATGGAAACGGACAATGCTGTCTTTCTGAATAAAATGGTTCATGACGAACAGGGTACTGAGCAGCATGGAGATGATCGTTGCAATAGCCGCTCCCCGGATACCCATATCCAGCCAGAAGATAAAGATCGGGTCGAGTATCACGTTGGCTATCGCTCCGATCAGCATGGTAAACATGGCCTTCTTCGGATAGCCGGATGCACGCATGACAGCGTTGAAACCAAAGCTGAGCGAAGTCAGGATCGTTCCGGGGACCACAATATTCAGGTAGTCTTTGGCATAAGGAATCGTTTGTTCGCTTCCGCCAAAGGCCAGCAGGAGGTCTTCCATCCAGATCATACAGGGAACGACCGTGATGATCGTAATAATGAATGTCAGCGTAAAGGCATTTCCCAGGACCTTTTCCGCCATCTCGTTTGCTTTCCGCCCCAGATGGATGGAGACACGGGTAGCCGCACCTGCCCCCACCAGCATACCGAATGCCTGCAAGAAGAGCAGGATCGGGAAGGTCAGCGTCAGTCCGGCAATAGCCAGCGCACCGACTCCCTGACCGATAAAGACACGGTCTACAATATTATACAAAGCATTTACCATCGTCCCGATCACCGCCGGGATAGCATACTGCAACAGCAGGCGGCTCACTTTCTCGTTCTCCAGCCGTCCGATTATTTCATTTGCCATAATTCATCTACACTTATCTTGTTATACTTTCGTTCTATTCATCCTTTCCTCCCTGTGCACCAAGGAGGTTACAACGCCCGCCCTTATGCTGGCAGGCTGCTCCGGTAAGGAGAGAGGTGTCGCCCCCTGCTGTTCGCATGATACCGCACCGGGATGCGGTAAAGTTCCGCATCAGGATGCGGCTGGCTACCGCACCGGGATGCAGTTGTGTTCCACATCGGGATGCGGCAGTGTGCGAACAGTAGGGATCGGTCCTACTCTCCTTACCGTTTCGACCAGTGCCGCCACCCCGGATAAGACCTTCACCTCCCCTCCGGGCAGGGTCAGTGACAGATGACGGGCGTCGAAGCAGTTGATATTGAGCTGTCCGTCTTTCACTGCCGAAGGACGGAAGCCGTTACGGATCATAGCATTGCCTACCCAATAGGAAACAAGAAAATCGCCCTCCACTCCTATCGGTTCGACGGGTGCCTTCGTATTCAGTTTTCCGGTTGACGGATCGAAAACAATCCCTTCTTTTCCGAAGAAAGACTCGAAGGCGCCGCTCAGGATCAGGTCTTCGGGCGTACCGCACGCCATCGGACGGCCTTTTTCCTGTAGCCAGAGGCAATCGCCCATCTGGATCGCCAGGTCGAGGTCGTGGGTGGAAAGCAGGATCGCTTTATGTTGTTCTACGGCCAGCTTATGCAGTAGCACCATGGTCTCGATCCGGCTGGTAACGTCGAGGAAAGCCGTCGGCTCGTCCAGCAGGATGATCGGGCATTGTTGTGCCAGGGCTTTGGCGATCATGGCCTTCTGCCGTTCTCCGTCGCTCAGTTCGGATACGTAGTTTTGTGCTTTATGGGCAATGCCGGCTGCCGTCAGCGATTGTTCGATAATCTCCCTATCGGTTTTCTTCAACTGTCCGAAGAAACCGGTGTACGGATGACGGCCCAAAGACACCAGTTCGTAAACGGTGATGCCGCCCGCATTCGTCTTTTCCGTCAGTACAACACCTACCGTCAGTGAAAAGTTGCTTTGAGAGTAGGAAGACAACGGTTTTCCCATCAGGCGGATCTCGCCGCTCAAGGGAGGCTGGAAACCGCAGAGCGTGCGCAGCAACGTTGACTTTCCGGCACCGTTCAGTCCGAGAAGGCAGGTGACTTCGCCCGGTCGCAGGCGCAGGTTCAGGTCGTCGTGGATGACCTTGCGCTTTCCGCCTTTCAGCAGGTAGCCAATACTGAGGCGGCTGGCTTCTATTACAGGTTCTTGCATATTCATCAGTCGAAGTATTGGATATTTTTACGATTCACAATCACATAAATAATGACCGGCGCACCCAGCATGGGGGTTACGGCATTCAACGGGAGTATATTATTGGTTCCGGGCATCACCATCAGTATATTACACAACAGGGCGATACAGGAACCGGCAAGCATCGTGACGGGCACCAGCATCTTATGGTTGGACGAACCCAGCATCAGACGGGCGATATGCGGCACGGCAAGTCCGATGAAGGAGATCGGGCCACAGAAAGCGGTCGTCGTAGCCGTCAGTAAACCGGTACAGAACAGGATGGCAATACGGGTCCGCTTGATCTTGATCCCCAGGTTGGCCGCATACATTTCGCCCAGTAGCAGGGCGTTCAACGGCTTTATCAAGAGGATTGCCAGCAGCAGTCCGGTCAACGTGAACAGGAGGAAATAAGGCAGTTGCATCAGCGATACGCCGGAGAAATTGCCGAGGCCCCACATGACGAAGGCGTGCACCTTATCCGTCGAGGCATAGTAATTCAGGACGGAGATCAGGGAAGAGGCCAGGTAACCGATCATGATACCGATGATCAGCAGCATGACATTGCTCTTCACCTTTGCCGAAAACCAGATGATCAGTCCCAGGATACAAGCGGCACCGGCAAAGGCAGCGATAATAACCGCCAGGTAACCGCTGATGGGCAACTCCGTCACCATACTGAGCGTCCCGCCGAAATAGAGCATGATGGCCGCGACTCCCAGGTTTGCCCCGTCGCTGATCCCCAGGATGGAAGGGCCTGCCAGCGGGTTACGGAACAGAGTCTGCAATAACAGGCCGCTGGTAGCCAGCGAGGCTCCGGCAAGCAAAGCCGTAACCGCCTGCGGGAAACGGGATTGCAAGATGATATTCTGCCAGGCGGGCCGGCCCACGTCTTTCCCCAGAAGGATATCGATCACGCTCTCCAGCGGGATGGAAACGGCACCGTACACCAGGCCTCCCATAAAAAGTAGGGCCAGGAGAAGCGGCAAGAGGAAGTATGGTAAAGCGATTTGTTTAAACATTTCTATTTAGTTATTATCCTATTTGAGAGTTTCACATCTTATCAGTTTTGAATGTTACTTTTCTCTTGATAGAAAAGTAACCAAAAGTTCAAGGCTGCATCCGCTTCGCTACTCCGCATCCTACGTTCGCTGTCGTCTGTGAACTCGCTGCGCTCAAACAGCACAGCCTCCGGGCGCTCTCTACGGATGCTTCGTTTAACGCTCATCAGATGAGGCCTTTCATAGAACGCTTTGCGTTCTCTTAAGATTGCCGATACTACCTGTTAAATCCGCAAGTTTTTGTTCTATAAGTACCGGTATCGGCCATCCTAAGAGGAAGCACAGCTTCCTTGAAAAGGCCTAAGCGGGTGAACGTCCGCGTAGGGGGAAGACGAAGCGGTTAAAAAAATCCGTTGTCTGAGCGAAGCGAGTTTCGGATTTTTCAGCGAAGTCTTTCACCGGAGCAGTGAAGCCGGTTAAGCCTTGATCTTTTGCCTACTTTTCCATCAAGGGAAAAGTAGGTTCAATTATTTCTATATTCAATACTCACTCCGTTCCTTCTCTTTAATAAACCCATTACGGTAAGCATACAGCAGCTTCTCCAGATCATGTATCTGGCGTTGCAGGTCGGCGCCTTTATCGGTATCTTTCACCATCTGGCGGTGAGAGCTCAACTCGACCACAATCGTGGTGGAACGGATATCACGGCCTTCCTTAATCGCCTGGTCGGTAGACAGAAACGGTTCGTGCTGCACCAACTGGAAACCGCGGGAATGATAAACCAGCGTATAACCGGCAATACCGGTCTCGGGATGGTAAGGTCTGGAGAAACCGCCGTCGATAACCAGCAACTTGCCGTTTGCCTTGATCGGGTTTTCTCCCTGGATGGAGCGGACAGGCACATGACCGTTGATGATATGGCGGTGAGGCCCGGTCACCCCGAACTCGTCCAGTATCATATCGCATACCTTTTCTTCTTCACGCAGGGTATAATACGCCCCTTTCTCTTCCTTCTGCACCTCTTTATCATCGATAAAAGCCCGTTCGAGGTTGCCATCTTGCTCTTGTCGAACAAAGGAGAGTCTTTTCCTCCCCAAAGATACCAGATGTAATCGAGGGCAAAGTCCTTCTCCGGAGAGCCGTCCGAATCGAAATAAGCGGTACGGATCAACTGGTCGACTTTATCCAGCAAAGCCTTACCCTTGTATTCCTGCCCTTCGATACAAATGTTCTTCAACGTTCCGTCGGCGTTCATCGGGACAGAGGCATGAAACAGCAGGTTGGAGTTACAAACCTGATACATACTGCCATGCCGGAAGAGGCAACGCATATGTTTCTTCAGCTTCTCGCTGCATTCGAACGAGTGGAGCATGCGGTGCATCAGGTCTTCCTCCTCGATAGACAGCGCGTACGGGTCTTTCGGGTTGATGGTAGGCCAGTTTTTGTCTTTCAGTTCATATTCTTTCCCGTCCAGATGGATGGTCCCGCGTTTCAGGTCGATATGGTGTAACAGCAGGCGGTCGTCCATATCGAATTCGGGGCGGCGGCGGATAATATCCCCTTCCAGCTTGAACTGGATGATCGTTATTGCCTTGTGCATCTGCGAGATCAGGCGGATCGTCTTTTCGTCGAAAGCCGAGTCGGCCCCATTAGTCTTCGGCATGAACAATTCGCAGGGATCGTCGCCATAAATATCCATTGCAAAGGTAGCCAGAGGTAGCAGGTTGATGCCATAGCCATCCTCCAGGGTTGCCAGGTTACCGAAACGGAGGCACATGCGGATCACATTGGCGATGCTCCCCAGGTTGCCCGAGGCCGCCCCCATCCACAGGACATCGTGGTTACCCCACTGGATATCGAAATGATGGTAGTCGCAAAGCGTATCCATAATGATATGTGCTCCCGGGCCACGATCGTAGATATCGCCGATCACATGCAGCAGGTCAATCGTCAGCCGCTGTATCAGGTTACACATGGCGATAATAAAATCGTTTGCCCGCCCGGTCGAGATAATCGTTTTGATAATCTGGTCCACATAGGCCGACTTATTCGGCTCGACCGACGACTCATGCAACAGCTCCTGGATGATATAGGAGAACTCTTTCGGTAATGCCTTGCGCACTTTCGAGCGGGTATATTTGGACGATACATTACGGCACACCCTCACCAGTTGGTTCAAGGTGATCAGATACCAGTCGTCCAGATCGGGTTCCTTCGAGCTGACCAGTTCCAGTTTCTGTTCCGGGTAATAGATCAGCGTACAGAGTTCTTTCTTCTCGTAATCGCGCAATGTATTGCTGAATATCTCATTCACTTTACGTTTGATCGCACCGGAGGCATTTTTCAGCACATGATTGAACGCCTGATGTTCTCCGTGAATATCAGACAGGAAATGCTCCGTACCCTTCGGTAAGTTCAGGATCGCCTCCAGGTTAATGATCTCTGTACTGGCATCCGCAACTGTCGGGAAACTACGTGCCAACAATTGCAGATAACGCAGATCACCAAGCACATATTCGGGTGTTATATCTTTCGTCATATAGTGTTTACTGTCTTATTTCGTGCAAAGATAAACAAATACAGGGAGACAATACATTACAAAAGGATTATTTACGGAAGGCTGCTTTATCATAAACAAAAGAAAAGCGCCCTCTGGGGGCATACCTGATATCTCCTTTCCCGACAGAGAACTTCGATAAACACACAAAGCCCCGGAAGACGAATCCCCAGGGCTTGCTTTTTTTGTCTGTTTTCACTCTTCACAGAGGCAGAACAGAAGAACTTTATTTCATTACTTTAGTATTAATAAATATCACTTGTTCACCTGTCACAGGGTAATTAACGCTATTGCGCTGCGTGATACTCTATTAGAATTATTTGATTATAAATAATTTCTTATTTAACGATTGCAGGTACTGCAGCTTCGCCTTCAACCTTTACATAAACTACACCTGCAGGAACTGCGATTGTAGCTTCGCTTGAAGTGATCACTGCGTTAACCAATATCTGACCAAGAACGTTGCTGATAACAACTTTCTTACCTTCTGCACCCTTAACAATTACATTACCATTGATTACTGAAACTTCTACTTCTGAAACAGCGTTGATAGTTTCATTATCTGTAGCAACTTTATCAACAGTGCCTAAAGTCAGAATAGCAGCCTGGTTCAATACCTGACCGAAGTCTGTAACACCTGTAGAGCCATTACCGTCGATGATATCACCCGTATTATGGTTTCCATTTGTGTTGAAGAACTTAGCAAGTACAGGTGTGCCGTTTACGAAACGTAACCAAGCACCTTCGAATGAACCTACAGAAGAGAACTGACCGTCATTTGATTCCAGCAAGAAACCTTCTTCTTCCGTATCACCGACATAACGCAATGAGAAAGCAACATTGTTATGAGTTCCATCCAATACAACTTCATCATAAACAATACCTGCCTGGTCTGCTGCCAGATAGTCGGGGATAATCAGGATATTTCCATCAGCATCTGCACCTGTGATCGCATTTTCGCCTCTCAATGTATAAGGAGCTTTCAGTACATACAGTGAATTACCACGGTGAACAGCTTCAACAAAAGCAAGACGAGTGTAATTGTCATACTGGAATTTGCTTGCAGCTTCTACCTTGTTGATAGAGTTCTGGATAGAGTCGTTCAGGTTAACCAGGAAGCGACCGCTTACATAACCCGGATACTCAACTTTATGATCACAGCTAGGATTCAATCCGTGAGTTGCACCATGAGCGTTTTCACCACAATAGTAATATGCTTTCACGCTATCAGCAGCAACAGCAAACAGATACTGAGGCATACGATCTTTTGATTTAGCCACATAATCAACATACAGACCTTCATGTTTTGTCTGAACAGATTTGTTTTCAACAGCCAGATAGTTCAGGATACCAGATTGTGAATCTTCATACAGATATTCGTTTCCTGAAAGAGAAGACAATGTAACAGACTTAGCCAGATTATTTACATATTCAGCATAAGCAGCATCTGCACTCAAAGATTTGTACAAAGGACGAGGATCTGAAGTCAAAGCAAATACATCAGAAGTTGTTCCGCATAACTGATCGATATAACTTTCGTTAGTACCCTGTTTGATAGCCATCTTACCGGCTGTCTTGTTATTGTTCAGGATGATTTCCTTCTTATCAGCTCCTGTCTTTGTCCATACGCTGTTTTGATTTACCAATGCATAATAAGGAGTACCGTCTACATTATTATTTTCCTTCAAATAGAAGATAGCCCATGTCAAACCATTCTTACCTGCCTGAATGTCAGCTTCGTCAGCAACGATATAACGATGCATGTGGTCAAGAGCGATATATTTATGGTCATTGTCGATCTTGTTTGCATCTTTTACTTTCACTGCATATACATCACGACTCAACTGAGTTGCACCAGCTTTAGCACTCGTATAACCATAATCCTGAGCGCCTTCGATCAAGTGCAATTCATAATAAGTCGGATCACCCGGAATACCTTTGATATAGTTATCTGTTGCACTGATACCCAGGAACAAATTATTTACGTTTGCATTATAGTGCTGCAATGCATATACATTTTCAGCCAATACATCGCTGGCAATTACAGAATAACCGGCTGTATTAGGAGTTTCTACCTTTTCAAAATAAATAGTATCACCACAAGAGAAGACGTTATTTGCAGCAGGAGTTGTTGCATGAACTGTACCGCTGGTAGTCATACCATTTGCATATTCATGGTTAATAATATAATATTTACCATTTCCTGCATCATAAAGTTGTCCTTCGAAACCAACAACAGTTTCATATTCACGGTTTGTAATTTTAACTCTCGGAGTTTTGTTGTAAGTAGGATCTGCATTATCTTTATCCACATCGCAACCTAACTGTTCGATAACCCACTGAGTTGCAGGCATACGTTTGAAATCCTGATCAGCTTCCAGTACGTCATATACCAGATGACCACCCATATCGGCAACGATATAAGAACCGTCTGCACGTTTTTGAGTCAATGTTACATCGTTTGCATCCGGATTAGCTGTAGACAGACGAATCAGATATACGCCATTTTCTTTAGTAGTACGAACTAACGGTTTGTAAGCATTATCGAAAGTAACCTTCATCTTCATGTCTGCATTGTATTCAACTGCACCTGTACCATCACCATTGTGATTGTCGCAATTGAATGTTACATAAGCAGGGTTGCCAGGATATCCGGCTGTTCCCAGTGCATGGCTGCTTGCAGAGCAATTATAACCTTCTTTAGCAATAGCCATAAATTTAGCTTCGTCTGCATTGATGCCGTAAGGAACACTAACTGTCAGTACCTGAGACTGGTTACCCGGGGTAGCAAAGTTCATTGCAGCCAAAGCAACCGGAACACCGGCAGCCTTATTTGAAAGACAATTTGCAACAGCAGGAGCAGCAGTACCATAAGCTACACCGGCATTGATTGTGTTCAGATATTGAGCCGGAGTCAATGCAGCCAAAGCAGCCAGATTAGCTGTAATATCAGCAGGAAGAAGGCTCTTGTTAGGCATAGATGCATTCAACGGTTCGATTACCAAACTATCGTTTGTCGGATAGTAAGTTACCTTGAAATGGAAACGAGCATTAGTTGCATTAATCTCTGCAGTGTTTGCATAAGTAGCATCTTCCAACTTCAAACCATTGTAATTGCTGGTAGTTGCACCTTCATGATAAGTCATAGATACGTGCAAATACTTGTCTGTAGTCAGATTTTTTCTGAACAGAATGCCATAACCTGCATATACAGAAGACTGACCAGCTGTAATAACATTGCTACCTTCAGCATTGCTATAATTATCACGGCTTAAAGCAGCCACCTGAGTGTCTTCTGCTACATAATCGGAAACGGCCAGCGGATTGCTTGTCATATCGACATTAAATTTAAACTTGGCTAACTTTCCGGCAAGGTTTGAAGCATTATTTCCTGCAGCAGGAGGGAATGATTTATAAGAAGCATCAGCATCGATCATAGAATTGATTTCAGCAGCGCTCAACACCTTTGCTCCGGCAATTACCGGCTGGAAAGAGATAATATTCTGCAAACCAGAAGCATCTACTTTAGCCAGACTCTGAGGTGCACTTACTAAAACGACTTCATTGTTTGCATTCAAAGCCATTGCCATGACTCTTTGAGTTCTATGATAATAAGAATAAACCAGATGATTGTCAAAACGAGTATCACCGTTGTCATCATTTGAATACCAAGTCCACATGTCATTGCAACCATCCAAAATAGTAGCTTCCGTATTACGAACGGCTGCTGCTGCATCTGCTGCAACCAATTCTACAGCTCTGGTATGATCGAAAGTCAGTTCATAACCTGTTTCCTTATTAATAAAGGTATAGTTATGACCGCTCACAGCATCTTCATCAAATTTGATTTTCCAAAGAGAGTGAGTTAAAGCTGCATCCTCAATTTTTTTTGCTTCCAGATGTAATGCACCCGTAGAATAATCACGTTCCATAGTCAGGACAGTAGTAGCAGAACCTAATGGAGCAACGCCTTCTTCTCCTTGTTCCATTCCGTGCTTAATCACCAACTGGTACCATTTGTCTGATTCAATTTTGTTTACACCGTCACAATGTATAGAAGTGACTGCACTTTTAACCATGTCGGTACGGTAAGGTATTTCACCATTTCCGGCATGATTCTGTTGAGCAGTTACCCCTACTGTTGCGGCCAGCAGAAAGCCAACCATCAAAGTAGAAAACTTTTTGTTCATAATCAATAAATTTAATATTAATAATAGTGTTATAAAAGTCCATTTCACGGATCCGTTCAGAGACTGCCAAATGTTAAATGACGAGTTTAAACGTTCCTTTTTTCTAGTCACGTTTTTCCCCCTCTTTTACTTTCGTATAAAAAAGGATGATTTTTGTACTAACTTTGTTATTGTATTGATAAGAAAGGACATAGAAAAGAAAAAAATATTCGGAAAAAGATTGGTGGTTTAAAAGAATGTCGTAATTTTGCTGGCGAGAAAAAAGGAACCTTTAAATTAGTCAGTCCTTTTTCGCACTTCACGTTTTATAATTCAATAGCTACACATTCATCTCCGTCTTTAATCCGTTAGAGAAATATTAAAGGTCTTATATATAATGTACATGCGCGTACATTAATATTATTATTTATCGGAAGCAAAAAATCCATACTATTACGGCTTTTTCCATTTTCAAGCACAAAAATCCAAGAAATCCGGTCTTTCGGAGAATGTAAGCGCACCTGTTTTTCATTCCGCAACCAGACAACTTCTGTATCTTATATTAGGATACCATATTCTCATATATTATGATACAACATTCGTATAATATATGAGAATTGAGTATCACAATATATGATATTTCTGCATCTATACAGATAGATCATTCAGTAGTCCGTAACAGACTATGAATCAATCTCTATCCAAATCATAATACTCCATATATTCGTCATATTGCGGCTCTTCGGTAATGCCTTGGGCAAGGAACAGCTTTTTGATATATGCCTGCTCTTTCGGCCTGACCAGGCGCTTCTTTTGTTTACAGCGGTAATAGGTATTACGTCCCAGATGGGCAATAAGCTGTGATTTGATTGTCTCGGCTTTTCGCAAAGGGATATCATCGAACAGGCAGGTTATGCCTCTGGCGAACCGCTGCGGTTGGTCGAGCAGGAAGAAAGGACACTCTTCGCCGGTGAGAGATGCAAGGTGGCCCGGATTGATAATATATACGCCTCCGCGCGTTTGAGGAACACGAAGCCATACCTGATGCCGAAGGCAGGTATCACGACGCACGCATTTCTCGTTGAGACAATGGGCAAAACTACCCGGGAATTCATCATAATTGAAATCTGCTTTCATAATATGTAATAGTTTATTGGTTACATTGATTTACAAAGATACCATTTTATATGACCTGATACGTAAAGCTGTTTCAGAATTTATCATTATCTTCGCCTTCAAATAATGTAAAAGCCATGAGAAAATCAATCATCCTTTTCATATTTCTGCATACCTTGTCTTACGCCTTCCCTATCTATTTCAAACATATCGGGATGAAAGAAGGACTTTCGCAACTCTCCGTCATGTCTATCTATCAGGATGAACTGGGCCGCATGTGGTTCGGGACGGAAGAAGGGTTAAGCGTTTTCGACGGTGTTCACGTGACTTCACATAAACCGACATTAAAGAATGAGAACGGGAAGGAAACAACCGTTGGTAACA
This sequence comes from Parabacteroides sp. AM58-2XD, assembly GCF_003463685.1. NCBI lineage: Bacteria > Pseudomonadati > Bacteroidota > Bacteroidia > Bacteroidales > Tannerellaceae > Parabacteroides > Parabacteroides sp. AM58-2XD. The sequence continues at coordinate 8,173 of NZ_QSDP01000004.1, read as the reverse complement.
GCATCGACTTCATAACCGGAGACAACCAAGGGAATATTTATTTCAATTCGGATAATTCGTTGGTGCGATACAACCTGCGTTCCCAGCAGTTTACCTGCCTGAAACAAGCATGGGTGAATGCGATCGCTTTCAGTGGCGAACAACTTTGGGTGAACGCGTCCGATTCTATCTTTGTCTGGGATACACAGACGGAAGAACTTCGTTTCCGCTTCAAACTGGAACTCTCCAACCAACATGCAACCTGTATCATGGTCGATTCCCAAAAACGCTGCTGGATAGGGACCAATTCCGGATTATATATGAAAGAGGAAGACAAACCCCTTGCCTATATCATTCCCAGTGAAGATATTTATGCCTTATACGAAGATTCACATAGGAACCTATGGATATCCGCCCGCATGAACGGACTTTACAAACGCGAACCTTCGGGTAATTTCAAACGCTACCGCTTCGATCCGCACAACGATAACAATATATCCAGCAACCAGGTAAGGGGAATCGTTGAAGACAACTCCGGTAACCTTTGGATAGGAACCTTCACCGGACTAAACAAATATAATCCCTACAACGATCATTTCCAGGTATATACCCGCGACAACCTTCCCGGAAGCCTCGCCCACTCCTCCGTTTTCCCGGTTTACAAAGACCGGCAGGGAAGCATCTGGCTGGGTACTTATTACGGTGGCGTCCACTATTTCAATCCTGAAATGGATCTTTTCACGATTTATACGGCAGACAAAACAAGGAAAGACTGCATCAGTTTCCCTTTTGTCGGGCATATGACGGAAGATAAAGACGATAATATCTGGATCTGCACCGAGGGTGGCGGACTGAACCTCTTCGACCGGAAAAAGAAAACATTTACCTATTTCATGGCCGATCCCGACAGAAACTCTATCGCCCATGACAATCTGAAATCTATTGCCTACAGTGCCAACCGCAATAAGCTTTACATCGGTACCCACACCGGCGGACTATCCATATTCGATATCCCGAAGAAACGGTTCCGGAATCCTTATTTCGAAGACCCTTCGTATGCCGTAAAAGCCGGCGACCGTATCAATCAGATGGCCATCTGGAAAGACAAATACCTGGTACTCCTGACGCAATGGGGATGCGTCAAAATGGATCTCGATACCGAAAAGATCACCCAGACTTTCGACGGAGGCAAGCAATACGGTAATCATTGTTTCCTGATCGACTCGCAAGATTATATATGGATAACAACAGGAAGAGTCATCAACAAGATCAACCTGAATAACCAGGAAGACAGGACTGTCTTCCGTTGCGGCGAAAACGGATTGGGAAACCAGCCGGTATCTGCCATCTATGAGGACAAAAAAGGACGTATCTTCTTCGGTACGCTCGGAGCCGGGCTCTATCTGTATGATGAGAAGAACCATACTTTCAGCGGATATACCACCGAAAACAGTATGATCCTGAGCAACTATTGCTACGACATCAAAGAATCGATACAAGGTTACCTGATCATATCCGGTGATAAAGGACTCTCTTTCCTGGACCCGGAACAACAGTTATTTAAGGTGGTAGAACTGGGCACCGCACTGCCTGTTTCCGGAATCAACAAAGGATGCGGCCTGCTGGTCAGCCCGAACGGCGAAATCTTTGTCGGAGGAATAGACGGTTTAAGTACGTTCTTCGAACAGGATTTGTTCCGGCCGGCAAAAGACTACCGGTTATATTTCTCCGAATTGTATATCAACAATGAATTAGTAAATCCTTCCGACCGTTCACGGGTTCTCTCCGATGCTTTGCCTTATACGCAGGAAATAGAGTTGAACCACAATCAGAACAACCTCATCATCTCGTTCAACTCGAACAACTATATCAATACATTGAAAGAGACGGCTTACGAATACATGCTGGAAGGCTTCGACAACAAATGGATCAACAATACCGACAACAGCATCCAATACACGAACCTCAATCCGGGCAAATATACCCTGGTCGTGCGTGAGAAACAATACGACACAAAGATCGAACCGCAAACGATCCGGATGGGCATCACGATCCATTCCCCGCTCTATGCCACACCGTTATTTTATCTCTTATACGTGCTGGTCGGCGGCGGGTTGATCTACGGCTTCTTCCGCTTCAAACAATCGCAATTGCTGCTCAGAACTTCATTGGAGTTTGAACGGAAAGAAAAAGAGAGGATCGAGGAACTGAACCAGGCTAAACTACAGTTCTTTTCAAACATCTCGCATGAGTTCCGGACACCGCTTACCCTGATCATTTCGCAGATAGAACTCTTGCTGCAAAGCAGTTCGGTGGCCCCATCCATTTACAACAAACTGCTGAAGATATACAGGAACACGCACAATATGCGGATGCTGATCAGTGAGTTGCTGGATTTCCGTAAACTGGAACAAGGGCATGTGAAACTGAAAGTATATGAACAAAACATCATCCCTTTCCTCAAAGAGATCTATCTGTCTTTCTACGAATATGCTTCCAGCCGTTCGGTGACTTATCAGTTCACCTCCGGGACGGAAGATATCGAATGCTGGTTCGACCCGAAACAGATGCAGAAGGTATTCTACAACCTGCTGTCGAACGCATTCAAATATTCCAAACCGGGTGCTGCCATCGAAATGGTCGTCGAAGAGAATGACCAGGCGATCATCATAAAAATCATAGACAACGGTATCGGTATCAGCAAAGAAGATATCGACAAGATATTCGACCGTTTCTACCAGGCAGGAAATAACTCATCGGGAATATCGCAGCCGAGCACCGGCATCGGCCTGTCACTAACCAAGAGCATCATCGGGTTGCATCATGGAAAAATACAGGTAGAAAGTACGCCGGGATACGGAAGCATATTCATCGTGCACCTGCCGAAGGGCCGAAGCCATTTCAAAGAAGGCGAATGTCAGTTTGTACAACCGGAGAAAGAGATGATCCGCAACGAGATACTGCCGGAAAGCCTGACTCAGGAAATCCCCGAAAGTACCTCCGAATTATCACTGGCCGAGACAGATGCCACCTACACCATCCTGTTGGTCGATGACAACGAAGAACTGCTCCAGATACTGAACTCGCTGTTCTCGCCGGTTTATAATGTCTTACTGGCACGGAACGGAAAAGAGGGACTGGAGATCACACGTTCCCAAAAACCGGATATCATCGTCAGCGACATCATGATGCCTGAAATGTCTGGAACCGAAATGTGCCTGAAGATCAAGAACGATTTCGACATCTGCCATATACCGGTCATCCTGTTGACTGCGCTCGGTTCGGCAGAGCAAAGCATAGAAGGTTTGCAGCGGGGAGCCGACGATTATATCAGCAAGCCGTTCAATGCCAAAGTGCTGCTTGCCCGTTGTAACAACCTGGTGCGCAACCGTATTATCCTGCAAAAGAAGTTCAACGAGCAACGGGATTTCGATACGCAATCGCTGGCCAGCAACCCGATCGACCAGAAGTTCATGGACACGGTAAACCGAATCGTAGAAGAAAACCTGAGTAATATGGAATTCGACATGAATACTCTGGCTAAAGAACTGGGATTAAGCCGCAGCTCCCTTTACGCCAAGTTCAAAGCCCTGACCGGAATGACACCGAACGATTTCGTCCTGAATTGTAAATTGAAGCGGGCCGCCACCTTGTTGATAACCCGTCAGGATTTGCAGATTGCCGAGATCTCCGACATGTTGGGTTTTGGTTCCCCGCGTTATTTCACCCGTTGCTTCAAAGCACAGTTCGATACGACACCGGCGGAATACAAGAAAAAGAAGGCAGACTAATGCCTGCCTTCAACGATTATTTTTTCTTCTGATAATAACGAACCCAGTCGACCTTCATCTCGACCGGAAGATCTTCCGGGTCAACAGGACCGACCCAGGGGCCACCCAGCTGCATATCGATTAACAGATAATAGGGTTTGTCAAATGGGAATTGACCTTCTTTATCGGTTTCTATGCGGGGATATGAAAAGTTTCGTACATCATTTATAAAGAAAACGAGGCTATCCGGATACATTTCTACCGCATATACATTATAACCTGCCGGATCGATAGACCCGGTACTTCCCTGAGGCGGGTATTTCTTGATATTCAGGTTATGCGTATAAGTAGAATGAACGGTCTGATAAGCAATGCTATCATAATTCAGATGCTCCATGATATCTATCTCGCCGCCCGACGGCCAGGGATACTTCGCTTCTTCAAACGGTTTTAGCCAGATGGCAGGCCATGCCCCGGTGGCACATCCCAGCTGTGCTTTTATCTCTAACCGACCTCCATGGAAAGCACGCTTATATTTGGTATAGATGCCTCCGGTAATGTAAGGAACCGTATCGGTCGAGCGGTCCGGATTGATTAAACCTTTCAAAACAAGATTACCGTCAACCAAATCATAACAGAGTTCACTGTCAGACATGTATTTTGCCCACTCCGGTGCCCAACGGGGAATTTTCGACCAGTTTGTCGTATCCAACCCGTTTGCCTGGTCAAAGTTTTCTTCCCAGACCAACTGCCATTCATCTGCCGGTCTCGTATTGCAGGCAGCCATCATCAGAATGACAGCTGCTCCGCATATCCATTTCATACCTTTTCTCATAAGAAAATATTATTTCGACTCTAACTCCTTCTTACGTTTCAACGCTTCCATGAAATAGTAATCGGCATAATTCAACGGAACGTCTATTTCCGAGTTATGAGGAATACTACCTACGGAATGCATCAGGAGAAAGTTACCATTCGTTCCCAGAGCAGCCCGGTAAGCCGGAGAACCCAGCGAAGTCATGATACTGTCAGCATATGTCTTATACGCTACGGCATCTTCCACATCCATCGTACTGATTTCATACAATGCGGAAGCAATACAGGAAGCAGTTGAAGCATCACGCGGTTCATTCGGAATGTTCGGTGCATCCATATCCCAATAAGGGATCAGGTCAGCCGGCATTGCTTTATGATTCTTCATGAAATTGAATGTTTTCAACGCCTGGTCCAGATATTTGCGATCACCCGTTTCACGGTAGCAAACAACGAATCCGTAAATAGCCCACGCCTGTCCGCGGCTCCAGGCCGATTCATGCGCATATCCTTGTGCCGTATGGCGGTTACGAACGGAACCATCTTTCAGACTATAATCGATGACATGGTAACAGCTGCCGTCCGGACGGAAATGTTCCTGCAACGTACGGTCTGCATGAGCAATCGCTATGTTATAAAAAGAGGAATCACCGGATAGACGGGTCGCTTCGAACATCAGCTCCAGGTTCATCATATTGTCGATAATCACCGGACATTCCCAACCACGTTCCGACTGCCATCCTTTATCTACATTCCATGACTGGATTACCTGGGGAGCCTCACGGAAACGGGTTGATAATGACTTGGCAGCCTGTACCATCACATCTTTATAAGACGGATCGGCCGTCAGACGCAAACCGTTACCGAAGCTGCAATTAACAATGAACCCGATGTCATGATGCCAGGTCAGGTTCTTGGCTTCTTCTATGGCCCATGTATATTTCTGAGCGAGTGGAAGCAATGCCGTATCGCCCGTCAATTCATACAGATACCACACCGAGCCGGGGAAGAACCCACTACGCCAGTCTCCATAGCCGCAATAATAAACTGAGCTATCCTTTTTCAAAGTCACAGGATTCAGGCATTTGCCACTGGCTTCAATGACTTCTATCTCGTTACCGAGCTGTGCACGGGCGAAATCGATATTCTCGTCAATAAAACTCTTTTCTAATGTTTTAGGTGTTCCCCCGCAAGAGATCAGGAATGCGGAGAAAGCTAAAGCGATCCAATTTTTCATTCTTCTTTTATTTATTGTTTTGTTTAATTGTAAATGTATAAGTCCCTGATTTCACCATTTTTCCGGCATTCAAGGAGAGACGATAGATTTCTTTTCCCCATACGTTGGATAAACGCGGGTCATCCAACGCGACTGTCTCTACAGACGGGGTAAAAGTATTTTTATCATACAGCAATTCCACCTTTTCTCCGTTTACATCTATCCGGACGATTCCTTCCGAAGAGACATCTATCTTACCCCAGGTCAGGAAATTGACTTGATTCGGTTCTTTCAACTCTTTCAGGGTAAATGAATCCTGAATCTTCACTTCGCCCTTATTCTTATTTAATGTATATGAGCGAACCCATTTGTCCACCCCGGCTTCTTCGGGATAAGCGGTAGCAATATTAGCGGTAAAAGTCATCCGCTTCGGATCGAAAGAAGTCGCAGTCGCTTTATACCGGGAACCAAACGACTGGGGCACTCCGTTTATCATCGGCAGATTATGGTAGTTGCTCTGCATTGTCCAGATCGTATACCGTTCGTTACTGAATGTCTGGCGGGTATAAGTGCCGACACCTGCATCGATAAATACCGGAGTCGTATTTGAATACAAAGAAAAAGTTCCGGCATCATTATGATTATGGCTTTCATTGTTATATCCACCTTTCGCAGCCAGGAAGAAACCGGCTTTGTTCGTCATATAACAAAATTCCGTTTCCGGATACCAGGTATAAGCCGGAGACTGATACGAAGGTTCCACCTCTCCCATCTCCTTTGCATACAGGAGACTTTGTAAGGTACGGAACATATCTCTCCCGGAAGAAAGCGATTTTCTGGTTGACAGGCTGTTCAGATAAGCGGCATACTGCATCATCACATCACTGCCTACCGCCTTTCCGTAGCGGAAAATAATCGGGGCATCTCCGCCACCTTTCGCCGAGGCATCCGCAAAGTTAACCACCCAGCCATTCCCTACATAAGAGCGGGCAATATATTCGCCCATATTTTTGATGATCGGCTGATCGAACAAACTGATCTTTCCACCGGTTCCGTCGTACAATAATTGCAGATAATCATACATCTTTCCCGCAGCATGTCCCCAATAAGAAGGACCTTCTTCACAGGCTCCGTCCGAATGGGTATAGTTGATGAACTTATCGACAGAGACCATTGTACGATGAACGGCTTCTGCCAGTTTCTCTTTATCGTTTTCCAACAGTAGGAAACATTGCAGTACATTAAAGTTACACCACGGATTCCAGTTGTTGACCAAAGTTCCGGGTTTGTAATTGAAGGCCATCCACCAGAAACGGTCTTCTTTCATATAAGTATCCAGTATTCTTTTCTGCAACTCATGGCGCAGGCGCTCGGAAATAACAGGATTTACTTTATCAAATTCGGTATGGAAGAAATAATAAGTCCAGGACAATAAGGAACCCAGGTCGCCGGCAGTCAGGTCGATCACATCTTCTTTATAATCGGGTAAAGAACGTTTTGAATGCTGTGCGCTTAAATGCGCCGACAATGCCCAGGAAGTCATCTCGCAGGACTGAAAGACACCATTGATCAGCTGATCGATAAAGCGCCCCTTTCCTTCTGCCAGTTCGGCCATCACCAAGTCGGCTATGGCTCCGTTATTACTGCCGAAAGGATCTTCCATGATTCGCCGGTTTCCGCTGCGTTCATACTCGATATAGTCGGTTGCTTTAACAACTTTCCATTCATAACCCAAACGTTTCTCTCCTTGTTTGATGTAATCATTCCTGTAATCTCCCAAAAATTGCTCCCAGGCAGTGCGATCGGTATAATCCGGATAAGGAACCCATTGCCGGTCCATCAATAAAACGGATTTCAATTCAGATATATCTGCCGCCTTTTGCAGCAGATCACGTTCGACATAAGCATTTGCAGATGCTATTATTCCGAATAGCAGGCAAAATAAGGTTAAACATTTCTGTGTTCTCATGATACTATTATTTGCTTTGAACACAAAGGTAGAAAGATTGTCCATAACAGAGGCGCCTATTTATCCATTTCATATGCACTTATCGTCCAAAGGCACGGATTAAAAACCCATCAATTAAGTATCATCTCTGAACTCCGCAGATATGACAAATACACTTTTGTCAAGTAAATTTTACATATCTCATTTTAACAATAAGTTCATCATCTCACGATAACGAATTAACGATTGCTCATTTTTTATTGGAGAACCAATCCATATAACCTCATAATCTTTATTCATAATAAAGGTATGACAAACCTTATGGTTCATTGATTTATTACTTTATTCATAATAAAGGTATGACAAACCTTATGGTTCATTGATTTATTACTATCTCTAAAAGAATCACCTTTGTCAAAAAACACTGGATAATGAATATCTAATTCT